>JAIRTD010000172.1 GCA_031255115.1 Spirochaetaceae bacterium
CGCCAATTCGTGGAATATCTTTCCCAGATGCTTGGCAATACCCCCGTAAAGTTGTTTCCTCCTGCATTTCGGTATCCATACTATGTGATACTTGCAATCCCATACGCTATGGGTTTGAACAATTTATATTCCTTTGTTTTATATTAGCAACTATTTATACAGTTTGTCAATAAATTTCGCCGAAATGACCCATAACAACAGTTAGCCCCCACCGTGGGGCACCCCTCGTCCTCAGCCCGCCCAGGGATAATTCTGATTGGCATAGACCTTTTGGAAGGTAATGGATTAGATCGCACAGAAGTAATGCTTTGTTTGGTCATTGACACTTATTTTGACAGAGGAAGCAGGGTCGTGGATAGTTTTACAATATCATGGAATGAGACTATTTTGGGATTCAAGAGTGTGGAATACAATTTTTAGGGAATATACAAACAGTTATGTTGGTTCGATTCGGCTTAGCGGGTAAACATTATCATGTCCGCGATGGTCCGTATCCGCCCAAGGCTATTTCTCCGTATACTTTTTCGTGGTAAATTTCTTTGTGCTAGATCACAAGAGGGCTATTTTTTGATCAGCACCCAGGTTGCTCCGCTGCCGCCTTCTCGGGCCGGATTGTAGCCGTTTTCTCCGGCAAGGGGGCAGCGTTCAAGAAAAACCCTGACCAGGGTTTTAAGGGGCGAACCACGGGCAGGGTTTACGGCGGACAGATCAAGGGTCTCTCCGCCGGGCGCGGCATGGTTTCCTTTGCCGTGAACGATCAGGACCTTTTCAAAGCCGCCGCGCTTTGCGTCTTCAAAAAAAGCGGAGAGCGCCGGCCAGGCTTCGTCCTGGGTCAGGCCGTGGAGATCAAGTACCGCGTCGGGTTTTTTTGCCAGAAGCCTCCGGCGTTTTGCCCCGGGCGCCTGGCCGCGCCCTGAATCAGCGTCCTTGGGCAGCGCTTTGCCGGAATGCGGATTGCGGCGTTCCCATTCATCAAGAATATCCTTAAAGTCCACAATTACTCCTAATAGGGAATGACCCGGTCTCCGGGAACCCAGCCGGAAAGTCCGTCATAGGTTTCGGCGTAGACCCAAAGGGCGGTACGGGCCCGTATCAGCGCGGGCTGCCCTTCCCTGAATTCGGCGGAAAGGCCTGACGAAAGATCAGGCGTTCTGTAGGCAGCGCCGCCGCATAAAACCGCCTTGTTCCCCGGCCCGGAAAATCCTTTTCCGGCAAGGGCGGCGGCACCTATCCCAAGCAGCAGGCCCGCGAAAAGAACGCCGGCCGAAACACGAAAAGGTCCGCCACGGGCGCGGCGGAGTATTCCCCAAAGGCAAAGGGCCACCAGGACAAAGGACAGCAGTATAAAAACGACGCGGAGAAGCAGCCTGGGCCGCCAGGGTTCATCATAGGTAAAATCAAGGCCCAATGCCTTCTCTGCTTCGAGGCGAAGAGAAGCAAGGGCCGGTCCCGCGCCGAGATCCCGCTCCCCTTCCCTGAGCGCCGCCAGCGCCCTGGCATATTCTCCTTTCTCCCAATAGGCTTCCGCCCTTTCGGCAAGGGACATATACGAGGCCCTGATAAAGGGAAGGGGCGGAGGATTTTTCCGGGGAAAGACGGCGCGCCTTTGTGTTTCTTCTGCGGAAGCGGGGGACTCCGGGGATGACGCGCCCTTAGCCGAAAAAGCGTTTCCGCCGTTAGCCGAAATGACGTTACCGCCAGGGGGAGCATGTACGCCGGAGGGGGAATTTGCACCGGGAGGGGCATGTACACCGGGGGAAAAACTTGCGCCGGGAGGGGTATGTACGAAAGGAGCGGTATTCGCAGCGGGAAGGGCGGGCTGGACCGTAAAGCGGAGCGGCGGGGCGCTGAGGCTTTCGCCCTGGTATTCAAGGCGCGGGGGCGGCAGGGAAACCGTTCCTGCTTCAAGGGGAATACAGCTCAGTACCAGAACCGCGTTGGCCTCTCGCCCGGATCCGGCCGGGGTTCTGCTTTCCAGAATCAAAAGCGGCGATAGTTCAATATAAAAAGGCAGGGGAAAATTCAGGGGCTTTGCGGGATCCCAATCCGAAAGCAGCAGGGTGAGTTCGGCCTTTTCGCCCACCCTGAACAGGGGAAGCGGCGCGGCCCAGGACAGGCGGGGCCGGTAGCTTCCCGAAGCAGGAGGAACTCCCAAAACTTCCACGCCAAGACGCCCGGTAACAAATTCCCGGCCAGGAACCAGCACTCGTAAAAATTCCAGTTCGGCCCTTCCCTCCCGCGCCGGGATAAACGTACATTCAACCTGGGTCCAGATTTCTTCTCCGGCGCCTTCCATCACCCTGGGTTCGGTACGCAGACGTTCCAGAACCAGGGACCCGGTAAGGGGAGGAAGCTCGACTTTAAGTTCCTCCGGTCTGTCGTGGTCCACGAGGAGGGTAATGACCCAGGGGGTGTTGACCTGTATTGGGCCGGGTCCTGCCTGCACAATCGCCGCGAGGGGTTCGTCCGGCCTGGCGCGGGCAAGGCACAGGAGCAGGAGGAACACCAGAGACGCCAGCTTGCGGCGCGTTATCAGTAATCCATGCTTTGGGGAAGCTCTTCGGTTTCTTCCCGGCTTTTCCATCGCTCCTGCTCCTTTTGGCGCATATATTCAAGGAGGGTATCATTCTCTCCGGCTTCAACATATTCCATGCTCGCGGCGTCAGGCGACGCGGCTTCGTTACGGGAAAGGGAAAGCAGGCTCAGTTCCAGATTCCGTTTTGCCTCAACGCGGCGGCTGTCGTATTTTAGGGCCTGCCTGAATTCCCCGGCGGCTCCTTCGTACTCCCCGGCTTCAAAATAAATAATACCGGTGTTATAGGCAATACGGTACAACAATTCCCGGTCCCGCTCGCTGTTTTGCTCCGCAATGCGTTTTGCCTTGTCAAAATGTTCAAGGGCCCCGGCGTCTTCGTCCAGGGCAAGGTACGCCGCGCCCAGGGCAAACTCGCCGTAGGGTTCTTCCCCAAGGGCAAGGGCGTTCATATACGCTGCTATGGCCTGGTTGTAGCGGCCGGCGGACAGGTGAAAATTCCCCTCCATAATGAGAAGTCTTTCGCGGCCTTTACCGCTGCAGCCGGAAAGCGCGGCAACAAGCAGGACAAGGAAGAGTTTCTTCATCCGCGCATCCTCCGCCGCGTTCCGGCGCGGGAAAGAAAAAGGCTGCATAGGCCCGCAATCATAAAAAGCTGCCAGCGGGGTCTGCTCTCGCGCTTTACCCCTCCGGCAAGGCCTTCCGAGGCAAGTCCGTCAAGGTGGTTTTTTAGCAGCAGGGCGGCGTCTTCTCTGTTCCCGTCTATATAAACGCCGCCGGTTTTTTCGGCGCAGGCCCGCAGCGCTCCCTGACGGAGAACGCTCATCACCGGCTTGCCGTCGCCGCCGGTGAGGAATTCCCCGCCGTTAAGCGGAATCACCGCCCCTTCTTCAGAACCTATCCCAACGGCAACAAGGGCCGTATCGCGGGATTTAAGTTTTTCCGCCGCCCGTTCAAGAGAACCTGAAAGCGTCTCGCCGTCGGAAAAAAGCACTATGCGTCTTTTGGACGGAAGGCTGTCCTGAAAAGCCCCGGAAGCCGCGCCGAGCAGATCTTCAAGATTGGTCCCGCTTCCTGTGGCCGAGGCAGAAGAAATCACGGCAAGGTAATTTAACACCGCCTCAGCGTCGCCGGTAAGGGGAACGGCCAGCACTCCCCTCCCCCGTCCAAGGGCAAGGCCAAAGCGGAGGGCGTCCGAGGTCCCGACCAGTTCTCCGGCGACAAGGGCGGCTCTGCGAAGCCGGGACGGTAAGGCGTCCTGAGCGTCCATGCTCCGGGAAACATCCAGGGCAATAATCACGTCAAGGCCCCGCCGCATCTCAGGTACAAGCCGTATGCCCCAGCGGGGTCCTGACAGGGCGATAATCGCGCAGGCGATAAACAGAAGAAAAAACAATTCGGAACGCCAGAAGCTCCGGGCGTCTCCTTCAAGAAAGCCGCGTTGTTCTTCGGCGTCCAGGGCCTTGAGAAAAGCGGCGAGGCCCCGGCGTCTGCCGCGATAGTACAGCGCCGCCCACAGAACCAGGGGAATGAGGAACAGAAGAAAAAACAGCGCCCGTCCGTTGTCAAAGCTCACCACAGTGCCCCCAGTACATGCCGCCTGAGCATACGGACCACAAAGAGAAGCAGAACGCCGGCGGCAATCAGCGGTTCATGGAGGGGAATACGCCGGCGCAGAATCCCGGAGCGGCCTATGGTAAGTTCTCCGCTGTCAAGGCGGGCAAAGGCCGCGGCAAAACTCTCCGCCGAAGGAGCGGCAAGATAGGCGCCGCCGCCCTTGTTGGCAATGGTCCTGAGACTGTCGTGGTCATAGCGGGAATCAAAAATCCCCGTACGCTGTATCTTTGTTACCGGATCCACATAATCGATAGGCACCTCGCCTGAACCGCCCAGACCTATCACCCAAAAAGCCGCGCCGCTGGAACGAAGCGAAGCGGCGGCGTTTTCCGGATGCACCGAACCGGCGTTATTCTCACCGTCGGTGATGAGTATCACTGAGCGCCGCGACGAAGCGCGAAAATTCCGTATGTGGAGCGAAGCCAGGGCCAGGGCTGTGCCTATGGCGGTTCCGTCCCCCAGTTCGCCTATTTGAAGTCCGTCAAGCCGGGTAAAGAAGGCCCCTCGGTCAAGGGTAGGAGGCACGAGGAGTACCGCGTCGGCGCCCAGGGCGATAAGCCCCAAAGCGTCCTGCGGCCTGGTCATCGCAAAGGAACGGACCAGGTCCCGGGCTGCCTCAAAGCGGTTTTTGCCGTTCATGTCAATCCCGGCCATGCTGGGACTTACATCAAGGATGAACACAAGGTCCGCGCCGCGGGAAAGCCAGACTGTTTCGCGCAAAATAAAAACAGGGCCGCCTGATGCGACAAGCAGCAGAACCAGGGCCGCAAAGGTTCCTGCCCGGAGAAGCCGCACCAGGCTGTCAACGCCGAAAGGCGGCTTAAACGAAGTTCCGCCGGGAGCGCCCAGAGGCGTAGAAAGCACGAAATCGTCTTTCCTGAAGCGGGACATGATCAAAATAAAACCCAGGAGGACCGCGCCTATGCAAAGGACCAGCGGCGTTTCAAAGCCCACGCTCATGTATCCCCCCTTGGCCGCGCCTTGAGATTTTCCGCCTGTTCTTTTTGAACTTCTTCCGGGGGAGGCCGGTATTTTTCAAAAACACTGATAAAATCAAGTGCTTCTTCTATCAGCGAAGCAACGCTCTGGCGGTCAATGCCAAAACCAAAACGCAGAGAATCGGAGCGGGAAAAAAACGAGACAAGAAAATTGAGTTTTTCTTCTATATAGAGACCGTCGCCGCTTCTTTCAAACTCAAGGTCTGAAAATTCACCCGGGGTCAGGGAAAGGCAGTTACGGTCAAGCGCCGCGGAAAGAAAATTTCTCAGCGCCAGGGAGAGTCCGCCAAGAAGTTCTCCGCCCAGTTTGGGAGAAAAATCCTCCTTCCCAAGCCGGTCTTTTAAGCGGCGTATGCTTTTTCGCATAACGCGCAGGCTTCTTTTTCTGCGGAAGCGGCGGCCCAGATCGGCCCTGCTTTTTACAAGCCATACGCCAAGCAGGGTGCAGATGATGATAAGGACCAGGACGCCGATGACCATTCCGTAAACCATGATAACTGTTCCGGGAACAGGCAAGGCCTGGGCCGCGGGAGACAGAAGCCTTCCTTCTTCGCCAGGTTCCAGTATGGAACTGATTTCCACCCCAAGGCCGGTAATTTCTTCGGAACCAATGATAATGGGAGGAAACTCCACCCAGCCTGTTTTGTAGGCTTCAAAGTCAATATTGAGCCGCCCGGTCTCGCCCCGGCGTTCCAGGTCAAAGCCAAGTATCACAAGATCGGCCCCCCGGTCTTCGGCCCCAACAGAACCGGGACCCGGGGCCGCGTTAAGGCCGTCCGCCCCGGTCCTTGTCCCGGCAACAGGCCCGGTCTTTGCCTCGACAGATGCCCCGGCGAATGCCCCGGCGAAAGCCCCGGCAAATGCCGAACCCAACGGAACCACAAGCCGCGCCCGGTCCCCGACATACACTTTCCGGGGTATCATGTAGGGAGTATTCCGGCCTTCGGGAGCGTCCTGGGAAAAAAGCGGCCCGCCGCGTATCAGGGCAACAAGGGCCAGCGCACAGAAAAGCGCCTGCCTCAGCGAAAATTCCCCCAGGGTTCGGCCGACGGAATTCATATACGGCGCCTCCCGCCAAAAAAGCGGCTCAATACCGGCGCGGCGTCATGGGCCGTGGATAGTTCCAGAGGGCTGGCGCCGCTCCGCCTGCATATCAGTTCCCAGCTTTCGCGCCTTTCCTGGTGCCAGAGTTCCCAGGCTTTTCTAAAAGAAGCAAAGCCCGTAGCGCCGTAAAATCCGGCGCCGGTTTCAGGGTCTTCAAGCCGAACCAGGCCCACATTGGGCATGGCTTCTTCCAGAGGATCGCTTATGCGCAGGGCGATCACATCATGTTTGCGGCAGAGCTTTCCCAGTTCCTGCTCCCAATTGACGCAGAGAAAATCAGAAATCACCGCCACGAGGGACCTGCGCCGCTGGAGGCGGTTTACACCGGCCAGGGCGTCGCCCAGGCAGCTTCCCCGGCCTCCTTCCTTTCCAGGCGGCCCGGCCTCTTTTTGCCGGGGAAAGCCCGTTTGCAGGGCGGCGCTTATCAGGGCCATGGTATGGCGTCTTCCCTTGCGGGGCCTGAACACCCTGATAATTTCCCGGTCAAAGAAAACCGCGCCCAGACCCTGGCCGGCCTGTTCAGCAGAAAAGGCAAGGAGGGCAAAGGAAATCAGCGCCTGCTCGTAACGGCTTAAAGCGCCGCTCCCGCAGCTCATGGAAGCGGAACAATCGAGTACCAGGGACACGGTGAGTTCCTTTTCTTCACGGTACTGCTTTACATAGGGGGTTCCGAAACGGGCGCTTACATTCCAGTCTATGGACCGTATGTCGTCGCCCCGTTCATAATGGCGGACTTCGTCAAATTCTATGCCCTGGCCCCTGAAAACAGAACGAAAATCACCGGCCAGTAAATCCCCCGCAAGCCCCTGGGCTATGATGGGAAAGGTGGTTATTTTTTCAAGCAGTTCACGCCTGTTCATCGTAAAACCATGTACCTGGTTTGTCAGGGCACGGGCACAAAGGAGAGTATGCGGGAAATAACCCCGTCGGCGTCAAGGCCGTCGGCCTCAGCTTCGTAGGAAAGCACGATGCGGTGGCGGAGTACCGGAAGGGCCGCTGTCTTGACATCTTCTGGAGTAACAAAGGAACGGCCCTGAAAAAGAGCGCCTATACGGGCATAACGGTACAGGGCCAGGGAAGCCCTGGGAGAAGCGCCAAAGGAAATATGACGGTACAAATCCTGACGGCCTAATTTTTTCGCGTCCTCGGAAGACGGGGCGTTCCTCGTGGCGGGGGGCCTTGTGGCGGAAACCACCGAGACAATATAGCGTTTAACCTGATCGTCAATATGCACCGCTTCGGCAACAGAACGGAGAAAGGCAAGGGCGGTCCTGTCCAAAAGCGCCCTGAGCGGCGGCGCGTCTTCATGAGGCGAAGACGCTATGGGCCCGGCAAACTTCAATATGTCCAGTTCTTCGTCGGGAGAAGGATATTTTACCAGCAGCTTGAGGAAAAAACGGTCAAGCTCCGCTTCGGGCAGGGCGTAAGTTCCTTCATGTTCTATGGGGTTCTGGGTGGCAAGAACAAAAAAAGGATCGGGCAGGGCGTAACTTTCTTCGCCTATAGTAACCTGCCTTTCTTCCATAGCCTCAAGCAGGGCCGACTGTACTTTTGCCGGAGAACGGTTTATCTCGTCGGCCAGAATAAGATTGGCGAATACCGGCCCCTTTCTTACCGAAAAAGAAGAACGGGCCTGGTCCCAGATCAGGGTTCCGGTCAGGTCGGCGGGAAGCAGATCAGGGGTAAACTGTATGCGCTTAAACTCAAGGGCGGTAAGCCCGGCAAGACTCTTGACGGCCCTGGTTTTTGCCAGTCCCGGCACCCCTTCGAGAAGCACATGGCCTCCGGCCACCAGGGCGGCAAGCAGCCCGTCAAGCAGCTCCCCCTGCCCCACAATACGCCGCGCCAGTTCTTTTCTGCACTGTTCCAAAAGTAAAGCGGCCTTTTCCTGTATCCCGGAACCATTGTTTTCCATAAATATACATTGTAACAAAAAAGAAGAGAGAAAACCAGACCTCTCATTGACATAATACGCGCTCCAAACTACGCTGTTTACATGAACCCTCTAGCGGAAGAACTTAACTCTATCCTTGATCAAACTGTGGCGGGCCGTCTTTTGTCATCTTTTGGCCGGCGTATTTATTTCCCCAAAGGCATCGTGGCCCAGTCCGCAGAGGCGAAAACACAGGCCCATACGGCCAACGCGACCATAGGCATGGCGTATAAAAACGGCAGGCCCCTGATACTCAAAAGCGTCGTCCAGGCGATGCCCATCCTCAGTCCTGATGAATCGGTGGGCTACGCCCCCACGGCCGGGCTGGACGAGGCGAGAAGGGCCTGGAAAAAAGAGCTGCTCAAAAAAAACCCTTCGATTAACGGAGACGCCATATCCCTTCCGGCGGTGATTCCCGGACTGACTTCGGGGATTTCCTATACGGCGGATCTTTTTGTTGATCAGGGACAAACCGTACTCAGCGCCGATCCCTGCTGGGACAATTACAGCCTCATTATAGAAGGCAGAAAGGGCGGCGTACTCAAGGGTGTACCTTTTTTTGTCCCGGGCAGGGGCCTCGACATCGACGCCATTGATTCGGCCTGCAAAGAAGCGGCAAAAGAAGGACAGCTCAGGGTACTGTTCAATTTTCCCCAGAATCCTTCGGGCTATACGCCGTCAAAAAGCGAAGGCGACGCCCTGGTCGGCATCATACAAGAGACGGCCCGGAAAGGCGCCGACGTACTGGTTATTGTTGACGACGCGTACTTTGGCCTTTTTTATGAAGATACGCTTAGGGAATCCCTCTTCGGCCGTTTTGCCGGCCTTGACGAAAGGGTGCTGGCCGTAAAGATAGACGGCCCCACCAAGGAGGACTATGTCTGGGGCTTTAGGACGGGCTTTCTGAGCTTTGGTTCCAAGGGCCTTAACGCCGGAGCTTACGACGCTCTGGAAAAGAAACTTATGGGGACCATACGGTCTTCGGTGTCCTGCGCCAATACGCCCGCCCAGTCCATCATGCTTAAGACCCTTGCCGATCCCCAAACCAGGGAAGAAAAAAAAGAGCTCTTTTGCCTAATGGAAAAACGCTACAGGGCGGTGCGGGCCTTTGTTGACCGCCATGCCGGCCACAAGGTGCTTGAGGCCCTTCCCTTTAATTCAGGCTATTTTATGAGTTTTTTATGCAAGGGAATCGAAGCGGAAAAGCTCCGTAAAACGCTGCTCAGCGAATCGGGCATAGGAACCATAACCCTGGGGCCGTATCTCCGGGTGGCGTTTTCGAGCCTCGAAACCGAACAGATTCCCCAGGTGTACGAGACCATCTACGCAACGGCGGAAGCCCTGGCAAACTGAGGTCCGCCCCGCGCGTATCCGCCGCTTTCTGTTTTGCGCCCGCGCTTTTCGTTTCGCGCTTTTTTCCGCTCCCGCGTTTTTCGGGCCGCGGAACCTTCAACCTACCAGCATGCGGCCTATATCCTGGAGTTCGGGAACCTGGGAATACTGGGGTATATGGCCCTTGGAATTCTTTTTGTCCAGTTCTACCAGTTTAATGTAAAGCTCGTTTACCAAATCGGCAAAGAGCTGTAAATTGGAAGCGAAATTGTTGACCGCCATGTCCCTAAGCACCTTTTCGGAGCTGGCCGAAGAACCGCCCCCCAGCCGGTTGCGCAGGGTCGGAACCAGTTCCTTGCGGGCCAAAGCCACAAAACGGGCAGCGGCGACTATCTGGCGGTACAGTTCGTCCAGATGAAATCCCTGATAACGGTACTGTTCGATCTTTTCGGTAAGGATTTCGATTAAATCCCAGGACTGTTTTTCCAGCGGAAGCTGGAGCAGGGCGGG
Organism: Spirochaetaceae bacterium; assembly: GCA_031255115.1. Lineage (GTDB taxonomy): Bacteria > Spirochaetota > Spirochaetia > Treponematales > Breznakiellaceae > JAIRTD01. Next base: position 10,028 of record JAIRTD010000172.1, read on the forward strand.
ACGTATAAAGCGGTTGGATATATTATCCTTGTAGTGTGCCCCGATTTGCTCTATCAGTCTGATTATTTCAGGCTCTCGTATTTGCATCACCATAATAATACTCCTCTACGTGAGGATTGACAAGCAGGGGGCGGCGGCAATAGTATGCTTCATGCGGAAAATCCTCCTGCTCCTTTTTTCTGTCCTGTCCTTAACAAGCTGTATGCTGACGGGGAAAAAGACGGCGGTCCTGTGGACCGATTGTCCCGAATTTGCCCTCTACGGCGAGTACTTTAACTCCTCCCAGGACCAGTACAAGATAGAAATAGAGTACTATCCCTATCCGGGGTGGACCCTTTCCGAAAAAGGCCGCAGGGAATTCCCCGATCTTGTCGCGGGAAGCTGGCTTAAAAGCTCGTCCACCCGGTCGCTTTTTAGTTCCCTGGACGGCCTTTTGGGCGGCATACAGAAAGATTCATTTTATCCCTCGCTGCTTGCCCTGGGGGCCATAGACGGGCGGCAATACCTCCTTCCCGTATCCTTTAACGCCCCTGCCCTGGTTTTTTCCCTGGAAAACAGCCAGCTCATCGGCAATCCCTTTGTCATCACCTTTGACGAAATCAGGGAGCTAAGTAAAGCGTACAACATATCGTCAAACGGCGTATATACCCGGCTTGGCTTTGCCCCCGCCGCCGACGAAGACTTCCTCTACCTTGCGGCGGGCCTTTTTAATACCGGCTTTAGGGAAGCAAACCCCCTGGCCTGGGATTCCCTGGCCCTGGAAAAGGCCGTAAGCTTTATCCAGGACTGGATAAACGAAGCCAACAACAGTATTGAGGCCGAGGATGATTTTGTATTCAAGTATTTTTATACCCCCCCGGCAAGACTCGCCGTTTCGGGCCGCATACTCTTC
>JAIRTD010000211.1 GCA_031255115.1 Spirochaetaceae bacterium
TTCAAACTGGGCTTTAAGGCAGTCCCTGAGTATGTCAATATACCGGTCAAGACTTATGGTTCCCGTATGATAGGCGGAAATGGCGTAGGAAAGAAGCTGTATCCCGTTTTCCCTTTTGAGTTTTTCTGTTTCCCTGCATATAAGATCAAAACGCGGTTTCCGCTCCGGCCCGTTTAATACGGCGATTTCCTCCCGGCTAAATTCGGCAAAGAGTATCTGATAGACACGCTCCACCAGATCCCCGTCAAGTTTCCGTCCCTGGACGCTGAATTCCAGATGGGTCCCTACCCAGGTAAACAGTTTGCGGACTTTGTTTTCGAATTCTTCCCAGGGAAAATCAGGGTCCTTGTCCCGTACATCTTTTCGTCCGTAAAAAAGAAACGCCTCATCTGCCATCTGGAAAAGTTCCCGGTACAAACCATAGTTAAAAAGGCAGGCGGCCAGGGCCTTATAGGCCGAGGCGGCAAAGAAACGCGCCTTCTTGTTTTTAAGCGAAAGATAATCCCGCGAAAGTTTATGAACCTGACGCAGGGTAGTTATGGCGTCGGGAGTAAAAAGTATGCCGCTCATATAATGGTAAATCTCGCCGATTATATACGCGCACTGAAGCTCCCGTTCCAGGAGCCGTGAGGCATGGGCCTTGGCGGCAAGCATCTTGTATATGGTCAGGGCCAAAAACTGATCCACGCTTTTTCCTTCTTCATCAAGGCAGGGAACCGAATGAAGCCGCCAGGCAAAATCAAAAAGCATGTCGGCTTCGTCTTCCGTAAGGGAAGAAGGGTTTTCGAAAATCGGTTTAAGGCTGGTATCTATAAAGGCGTTGTTTTCCTCCATGATGATACGGCACTGCTCCATACGGCCGTTCATGACGGCGAGTACCTCGTCTGCGTTGAGTCCCGGAGGCAGCTTCGCGTTTACAAGCCGTTCGTAATTTTCGGCATTCTGAATAAAATGTTCCTGCTCTTTTCTGGTCAAAACACTTAGCTCCCGCTTTTTCAGCCCGGCGGCCAGGCAAGGGGCCTTCCGCCAAGCACATGAATGTGGAGATGGTCTACGGTCTGTCCGCCGTCAGCCTTGCAGTTGATAACAAAGCGGGCGCCCTTTTCGCCGCAGCCCAGATTAGCGGCAAGTTCCTGGGCCTTGAGGAGGAGCCGTCCGGCAAGGCCCTCGTCTCCGGCGTCAAGTTCCATAATATTCCCGATATGCCGTTTGGGAATAAGGAGAAAATGAAGAGGCGCCTGGGGATTCACATCGTAAAAAGCCAGCATCTCGCCGTCCTCATAGATTTTATTTCCGGGGATTTCTCCGGAAATAATTTTACAGAATATGCAGTCGCTCATGGCTTTACTCTATCACAGAAGATAATAAAAAGCTATTGGTATTATGCCGAACCCGCATATTCCATTCCAAATTGGGGCCAAAATACCCCCCTTGACTTACTCTTTTCTGGAATTTAGAATTAGGAAGGGTAGCCTGATTTACGGCACTCAAAGGAAGGACAGATGAGAACATTTATCAAAAAATTTGCGGGAAAAGCCGTCGCGGCAGGGATTCTGCTGGTTCTTTTGACGGGTTTTGTCGCAGGATGCGCGAGTACTCCTAAGTTTACTCCCGGTGTTTATGAGGGTACGGCCAAGGGCTTCGGCGGAGACGTTGTCGCCAGGGTTGAACTCTCCGATTCCGCCATAGTGTCAGTCACCGTTACGGGGGCGCACGAGAGCCAGGGCATAGGCAGCATAGCCATAGCGGAGCTGCCCGGCGTCATTGTGCAGAGGCAGACCACCAAGGTTGACGCCATTGCCGGCGCGTCGGTATCGAGCCGCGCGGTAATCGAGGCGGTCAACGCGGCGCTCCGCTCGGCCGGTGTTGATCCCGAAAAACTCACCGGAAAAACGGTCTCCACGGCGGCCAGGACCAATGAGACGGTAAACGCCGACGTGGTAGTCATCGGCGGCGGCGGCGCGGGTATGTCCGCGGCCATTATCGCCAAGCAGGCGGGTCTCAACGTGGTTCTTATCGAAAAGATGGCCATGCTCGGAGGCAACAGTTCAAAATCAACCGGAGGCATGAACGCCGCCGAAACCAAGTACCAGAAAGAGCAGAATATCAACGACTCGGTACAGACCTTTATTGACGACACCATGAAGGGCGGCGGCAATATCGCCGATCGTTCGCTGGTAACCATTCTCGCCCAGAGTTCGGCGGAAGCCATTGACTGGCTTGATTCCATAGGCGCTCCGCTTCCCAGAGTTTCCTTCTCCGGAGGGGCGACTAACCGGCGTATTCACCAGCCTGCCGACGGTTCGGCGGTGGGCACTTATCTGGTAGCGATCTTTGAAAAGAAGCTCAAGGAACTCAATATTCCCGTGTATCTCAATACCAGGGCAACTGATTTTATCGTCGACGCCCAGGGCAAGGTTACCGGGGTCAAGGCCGCGTCAGCCACGGTAAATTATACATTTAACGGCAAGGCCACGGTGCTTGCCACCGGAGGATTCGGCGCCAACGAGGATATGTACGCCAAATATCAGCCCCAGCTCAAGGGCTATGTTACTACCAATTCTCCGGGAGCGACCGGCGACGGTATAGTAATGGCCGAAAAGATAGGCGCGGCGCTGGTTGACATTACCCAGATCCAGATTCACCCCACGGTGGAGCAGAATACCGCCATCATGGTAACCGAAGCGGTACGGGGCGACGGGGCCATTCTTGTCAACAAAGAGGGCAGGCGTTTCTTTAACGAAATGGAAACCAGGGACAAGGTCTCCGCCGCGGAGATAGCCCAGCCGGATAGTTTTGCCTACATCATCTTTGACCAGGCCCTGAGAGAAGGTCTCAGAGCTATCGAAGGCTATGTGAGCAATAACATCGTTACCGAAGGGGCGACCATTGAGGAACTGGCCGGCAAACTGGGCATAAATCCCTCAGTTCTGGCGGAAACCCTTACCACATGGAACGCCGCGGTCAGGGCAAAACGGGACAGCGCCTTTAACCGGACCACCGGTATGGAAAGGGACCTTTCCAAAGCGCCCTACTATGCCATCAAGATTGCCCCCGGAGTGCATCACACCATGGGCGGCGTCAAGATCAATACCCAGGCCCAGGTTATCTCCACTGCGGGTAATCCCATACCGGGCCTCTTTGCCGCAGGCGAAGTTACCGGCGGCATACACGGCAACAACCGCATAGGCGGAAACGCCGTAGCCGACATTGTCATCTTTGGCCGCATAGCCGGCGCTTCGGCGGCCAGGGCGGCAAAGGGCAACTAACGCGCGGATAATTTCGCGTATTCAAGGAATCAGACGGCGTGGGGCGCGATTGCGCTTCACGCCTTTTTTGCGCCGGGTATTTCCGAATTTGGTTTTGCGGACAAACTACAGGGAGGCTTTTTGCAGGGCGTTCTCTACAGCTTCAAGAAAACCACGGCTTGAATACGAAGCCCCCGCCACTATATCCACATCAGTTGAATTGGCGTCGAGTATCATATTTGTAAGTTCGTCAAAGGCAGCCGTGCCTATACCCAGGGTATCGGAGTACTGCAGCACGTCAATCTGAATAATCGCGCCGGGGCTGACCGTTACTTCGAGAACAACCGGCCCAAAGTACCCCTCCCCTATTCCTTCATAAATACCGGGCACATAGAGGTCTTTAAGCCCGGCGCCGCCTCCGGCACAGGAAAAAAACAAAACCGGCAAAAAAACAAGCATAGCCTTCTTCATCATCATCATAACCTCACTTTAGGCGGCGTGAGCCGCCACGTTAAATCGAACAGTAACGCGAAGCGTTACTGATAACCTCCATTTTAGGCGGCGTGAGCCGCCATGTCAAATCGAACAGTAACGCGAAGCGTTACTGATAACCTCCATTTTGGGCGGCGTGAGCCGCCACGTCAAATCGAACAGTAACGCAAAACGTTACTAAAAACCCCCGCATTCACGGGCTATAAATTCAAAGGCCGCCTTAAACCAGGCGTCAGGGTCAACAACAATGCTCTTCGCGTGGGCCGCGCCCTGTATCAGCGTGAGAGAGACAGGGCCTGAACCTTTCTCCTTTCTTTTTTCGGCCATGAGGCGGGACATTTCAGGCGGAACATAGTCGTCGGCGTCGCCGTGTATAAAGAGCATGGGAACGGGGCTTGACAGGGCGCCCGCAAGGGGCGATGCGTCTTCGAGGGCATAGCCGCGCGTATGGCGTATAACAAACGAAAAGAGTTTCAGCGCGGGCACGGCAAAAAGAACCGGCATACGAAAGTATTTTAGCCGCGCGTCAACAGCGTGGGCCATGGACGCGTAGGAACAGTCCGCTATGATACCCTGTATCTTCCACTTTTCTTTTTCTACGCCAGGCGGAGCGCCCAGAGGGGCGTACTGCAGGGCCGTAGCCGCTCCCAGGGATTCTCCTATAAGTACCAGGGGTTTTACTCCGGGGAAGCGGGCCAGGGTCCAGTCAAGCACCGCGTCAAGATCGTACTTTTCAAAATATCCGTAGGAAGGCGCCGGAATGGTTCCGGCCCCGCTTGCCCCGTGGCCGCCCAGGTCAATAAGCACGACATTCCAGCCCCGTTCAATAAAGGTCCCGGCGTACTTAAAAGAACCGTAGTGGGTCCAGGTAAGGCCGTGGAGGACGATGACGGTCCCGGCAGCGTCGTTTTTTCGTGCGGCAAGGGCGTATACGGCAATGGCCGCGTTCCGTTTTGGAGAAAAAACCGAAACGTTCTCCCAGGGGAGCTCTTCCAGAGCAGGATCAAATTCGCCGCTTTCAAGGCAGCGCTGCCTCGAATACTCAAGGGTATGGAAGGGCCGCTTAAAAAGCTCGCGGAAGGCCACGAGGTCTATGATGATCAGGGTCAGCATATAGAGAAACGCCAGAACAGCCAACGCAAACAAAAAGATAGTCATATATCTACTATAAACGCAGGACATATCCCGCGTCTATGGATTACGCAGGGCGGAAACCATTTGCTTTACATAGTCGTAAAGATAGGGGCCTGACTTTTCTCCGTATTGGGCAATGATCTTTACTATGGCGCTTCCAACGATGACCCCGTCGGCAAGACCGGCGATTTCCGCCGCCTGGGAAGGGGTATGGATGCCAAAGCCTACGGCAACAGGAAGCGGAACCGCCCCGGCCCACGGCGGCGCGTCCACAGGCGCGGCATCGACAGACGGCGCGGCCTTCTGCCCGGGCCTGACCCTTCGTACCTGGGCTATCATCGCGGCAAGATCCGTTCTGATTTCGTTCCGTACTCCGGTAACGCCCATAGATGAAACCACATAAAGAAAACCCGACGCGGCGCGGGCTATGTCCCTGATTCGTTCTTCGGAAGTCGGGGCAATCAGGGAAATAAGGGCAACATCATGGCGCAATGCGGGAAGCCGGACTTCTTCCTGTTCCTCAAAGGGAAGATCGGGAATAATAATGCCGTCAACGCCTGATTCGTGGCAGCGGGCAAAGAAGGCGTCATACCCGTAATGGAAAACCGGGTTAAGGTAGGTCAAAAAAACAAAAGGAACATTGGTCTTTGCCCTGAGACGTTTGGTCATGGCAAAGAGTTTTTCTACAGTGGTCCCCGAGGCAAGGGCCCTGATATTGGCCTCCTGAATCACCGGCCCTTCGGCGACAGGATC
>JAIRTD010000254.1 GCA_031255115.1 Spirochaetaceae bacterium
GAGAACATATCAATCAAACGCGCCGGTTTATACTTTGCTATTATCCTGGTGGTCCCTTTATTCATTATAGGATACCATATCAGCGCAATGCGAGTCCTGGTTATCTCTGACATACACGCAAACCTCGCCGCCTTACACGCGGTCCTTAAAAGGGCCCGGGGAGAATACGACACTGTTTTCTGCCTCGGCGATCTGGTCGGCTACGGCCCCCATCCCAATGAATGTGTAGAACTACTATCCGGGTGCTGTTCCCTGGTCCTCGCGGGCAACCATGACCTTGCGGTCGGAGGGGTTATTGAATATGCTGATTTTTCGAGCCATGCCCGAAACGCGGTACAGTGGACCTGCGCCCGTATCAGCGGCAAAAACAAGGCCTATCTTGCCGCCCTTCCCCCCCGCATAAACCGTGGCGACATGGTTTTTTCCCACGGAGGCCCGGAGAACCCTGTCTGGAGCTATATTCTCTCTACTATAGACGCTGATTTCTCTTTTCAAATTGAACCGTTCAGGCTCTGCGCCTTTGGCCATACCCATATACCGTCGGCTTTTGTACAAGCCAAAAAAACAAACAAGGCAAACGAGCTTTGTCAGGTGGTCTACGGAATACCGGATCTTGCCATAGAAACCAACGAGGCCGGACTAAGACTCATGATTAATCCGGGCAGCGTAGGGTTTCCCAGGGATGCCGCGGACGCGCATTCTTCGTCCCAGCTTGACCATGCCGCAGCGAGATACGCCCTTTTTAATATGAAAACAGGATTGTGGGTTTTTAAGCGCGTTGAATACAGCATGAAGGCCACGGCAGAGGAAATGTACAGGGAAGGGCTCTGGCAGCGCTCTTAAAGAACGCGGCATGGTTCTTAAAGAACACGTATAGCCCGGATTTGAATTGACCTTTACCGCAATGCCCTTTATAGTCTTACTATATGGGGATTTTGACCAGCCAGAAGATTAGCGCCTATTATGACCGTTACAAGGACATAGAAGTAACATATAGCAAAGAGATAATCCAGGTAACCAACCTTGTTACAGCGCAGGTAGTACTCAAATGCGTAGGGGATTTTTGGCCCTGTGTTATCTATTCTTCATCATTTACCGGCGCAAAGGTTGTAGCCAATGTCAATTCCGGCCTGCCCCAAAAACTGCAGCAGGCCAACAACCTCGCAAGTCTCCGTTTTTGCTTTAAAAGCGGCGATTCCAGTACGCCTGTGGCCTTTTTTGTGTCCGCAAAAGTCGTCGGGTTCAGCCCCTATTCGGGTCCGTCGCCGGGATCCCAGGACATGGCCATATTCCGGCTCCAGTTTTTACAGCGGCCCCCTGACGATCTTATCGAAATCATAGGGCGGCTTCTGGACGCCAACATCAATTCGGCAAAACGAAGGGACGAACGCATACTCCTTACCGTAGAATCAATCAGAAAGCTCAAAATATTATCCAAAGACAGCACGATTTTTATCCAGGGCGTTCCCCGGCGCTGCATACTGCGGGATATTTCCTTTTCAGGCGCCAAAATCATCATGATGGGCGTTTCCAAATTCCTGGTGAACCGGGACGCGGCCCTGAGGGTTGATTTTGACGACCCCAGGGAATCTTTTATGCTCAGGGGAAAATTCGTCCGTTCCGAAGAAGTAGAAGGCCGCAAGGAACTTATTGCCCTTGCCCTGCACCTCGACGATGCCCAGGCGCCCATGGGTTACAAGATCAGGATAAACGACTACCTCGGCCAGATCAGGACCGAACCTGTCCGCCAGCAGCAGGAAACGCGGCCGGCCAAGGCCGCCCCAAAACCGGAAGAGCAGCCCGGAACAGCCGCTTCGCCTGATACCGCGTCCGGAACCGCCAAGGCCCCCCAATGAAAAACAACAACAAGAAATCTCCGGGCAGCATCATCTTTCTGCCTGTTCCCGAAACGTTCCGGGAACAATTCAACAAAAGCTCAAGGGAAGAACACAACCATGACGGGCCTTGCCATGACGAGCACGAAGGCCAGGCGGACCCGCGCCATGAGAGCGCCGGGGAATTTGCCATAGACCCTGATATACCCATCCCGGCGGAACTTTCCGCGCCGCCAGAGTCCTCTTTGCCGCACAATGGCCCGGCGCGCTTTGACCCCGAAGAACTTTCCTGGGAAATGATACTTTCCGGCATGCTGAGAATACTTTCGCTTGCCCCCGACTCCGGGCTTGAGTTCGAAATGCTTGACACGGCGAATATTCCCAAAGAAAAAGCGGCGCTGCTCCCCGCGCGTTTTGCCGACATCAAAGCTTCGTGGCTTCCCTATTACCGCCGCTTTGTCCTTGCCCTGAGACCGGACATACTGGGGGAATTTACCGAAGCCGCCATACTCAAGGCAAAAAACGGCGACTATGACATGGCGCTGGAAATCTTCGCCGCCCTGGGAGGGCTTTTTCCCCATTCGCCGGGAGTGCTGCTCAACACCGCCCTGATTCTTGAGGACAGGGCCGGAGCCCTGGAAAGGAGCGGCAGAGAAACCGAAGCCGAAGCAGAAAACGCCCGGGCACTCGAAGCCTACTCAAGGGTTCTTGCGCTTGAGCCGCCCCTTGCCGACGGCCTCTTTAACGCCGGATTCTTCTTTATGAAGCGGCGGAACTTTGAAAAAGCCAAAGAATGTTTTTCGGCGTTTATTCCCCTTGCAGAAGAAGGCGAAAAAAGAGAACAGGCCCGGACTCTGGTCAGGGAAATCAGCTCACAGAACCTTGACGACGCGGTTTTCCGGGAAGCCTCTGAACTCATACGCGGCGGGAACGAAGACGAAGGTATACAAAAGGCAAGAATTTTTCTTGAGCGCCACAG
>JAIRTD010000265.1 GCA_031255115.1 Spirochaetaceae bacterium
TGTCATGAGTATGGGGCGGAGACGACTGCGGCCGGCTTCGACACAGGCGGCGCGGACCATGAGTCCACGGGCCCGCAGGGTATTGGTATAGTCGACAAGGACTATGCCGTTATTCACCACAATGCCCACCAGGGCGACAACGCCGACCATGGAGAACACCGAAAGAGGTTCGTTTCCTATCTTGTAAATCCAGATTACCCCGATAAAGAGCAGCGGTATAGAAAAGAATATGATGAGCGGATCAACAAAGGATTCAAACTGGCTTGCCATGAGGCCAAAGACAAGGAACACCGCCACAAGAATAATAAAAATAAAACGGCGGTTATAGGCTTCTATTTCTCTGGCCTCGCCCAGATAGCGCACAGTTACGCCTTCGCGGGGAACGAAATTGGCGGCTACGGTTTCTTCGAGGCGCTTTTGCATTTCCGTCGCCGCCATGCCAAGGGGGAGATCGCCTGTAACCCTGATGATTTCTTCCTGGTTCTCCCGCCTGATATTTGCCGGCGCCCTGTTCTCCACGATGCGGGCCACATTGGAGAGGGTTACACGGCCGTTGCGGCCCATCACAAAGATTGAATCAAGATCGGTCAGTGCCCTCCTGTCTTCTTCGCGGAGCTGTACGGTAACATTGACCCGCTGGTCGCCCATGAGTATGGTCGTCGCGTTGGTTCCGTTAAAGGCGGTGCGTATTTCGCCGGCAATGGCCGAAAGGGATATGCCCAGGGCGGCGGCCCTGTCCCGGTCTATTTCGACCTGGAGTTGGGGGCCGCCTTCGCTGATGCCGACTTCGGGGTTTTCGATTTCGGGAAGATGGCGTATCAGTATGTTTCTGATTTCCTCGGCCGCGGAAAGAAGGGCCGTATGGTCCCTGGAGCTCACCGCTATTTCTACGGCCTGGGTGGCGGACATGGAGCGGCCCGATCTAAAGGTTGCCTGAACACCCGGAAGTTCCTGAACAAAGGGCGTCAGCTTGTCAATTATTTCCTGGGGCCGGTCAATCTGTCTGGTGGGTTCAGGAAGGGTTATCTGCAACGAACCCTGGTTGGTGGAGCGGCCTCCCCGGCGCGCGGTTATGATGATATGGGTATAGCCCCGAACCTTTTCCTTGATTTCTCTTTCAAGATCAAGAAGCAGCGCCTCGGCGGTTTCGAGGGTCGAACCCTGGGGCATGGCAAGATTTATCGTTACATTGTCGTCGGTGCGGGAACGGACAAAGAGGTTCATCCCGACGCCGGTAAACTGCATGAGCGACCAGGCAAGGAGCAGCACGGTAAAAAGCAGCACCAGGAGGCGGTGGTTGAGGCAGTAGTCAAGAGCCCTGGCATACCCGCTGTCCAGCGCCAGCAAAACCGCTTCGACTCTGTTGTCAACGGCCTTGAGCAGTTTATGGCGCAGCGGCTTCTGCTTCCTGGTGTCGAGTTTCATGATGGGGCCGGCCAGAGGCGGAACCAGGGTAAGCGCCACGACCAGGGATACGGTAAGCGATATGACCACGGTAAAAATCAGATCCTGAAACATCTGCCCCATCATCTCAAGGTCATTCCGGTAGATAATGAGGGGAATAAACACGCAGAGCGTTGTGGTGGTACTGGTTACTATGGCCCTGAGCATTTCCCTGCTTCCCAGAATGGCGGCTATTTCGGGCTTGGCGCCCCTGGCGCGATAGCTGTGTATGTTTTCGAGGATGACTATCGAAGCGTCCACGATCATGCCCAGCCCAAGGATGAGGCCGGTAAGGCTTATAAGGTTGAGGGTAAAGCCAAAGACCGACATGAACATCAGGGTAAGGAGTATAGAGATAGGAATAGAAAAACCTATGATGAGGGTCGCCTTGATATTCCTTAAAAAGATGAACAGTATAAGCATGGCCAAAAGCGCGCCCTGCAGGGCGTTGGAGTACACCTGGTTCAAGGTAGCGCTGATGAGGGAGGTGTTATCTGAAAGCACATCGACATTGATACCCTGGGGAAGCTCGGCGTTTATGCCGTCAAGGGCGGCGCGCACTCTGGAAGCAACCTGAACGGAATTACTGTCGCTCTCGCTCTGTACCTGCATATACACGCCGGTCTGGCCGTCAACATAAACCCTGGTGGCGTTCTCATTATAGCCCAGGCTGACATCGGCTACGTCCTCAAGGCGGACAATGCGGGAACGGTTTTCCCCGCCGGAAAAGGATACGTTTTTTACCACAAGGCGCTTTACATCGGCGACGCTGGTAAGTTCCTGCCGGGTGAGTATCTGATATTCCCTGAAACCCCGGGCAAGGCTCCCCCCTGATGAAAGTATGTTCTGGCCCCGGAGGGCGTTTCCTATATCGCTTAACGTAAGGTCAAAGGCAGCAAGGCGGTTAAGAAAAACATCGACCTTGACTATCCTGGTGGTTCCGCCGGTAACTTCGGCTGAGGCCACGCCTTCGATGCGTTCGATTTCCGCCTGAATACGGTCTTCGGCAAAGGTACGCAGTTGATCGGGAGGATAGTTCCCCTGGACCACAAGGCGCATAATGGGCATGGCCGACACATCAAAGCGCCAGAGCATGGGCGTTCCCGCGTCATCAGGAAGGCTGCCTACACTCCGGTTAAGAATGTTCTGCACGGTCGTCATGGTCTCGTCCATGTCTATGCCGTAGTTAAAATCCAGCCGTATCTGGGAATTCTCAAAGGACGAATTACTGGTCATGTCCTGGAGGCCTTCTACAGACGAAAGGGCGTTTTCGAGAATTTCGGTAACATTGCGCTCTACGTCGGCAGGGCCCGCGCCCGAATAATTGGTAGACACGGAGAGGACGGGCCTGCTTGTAGAAGGATAGAGGTCAACGGCCAGGCGGGGAACCATGGTAGCCGCTATGCCCATGGCAAGGGCGTACAGCACCACGATGGTAACCGGACGCCTAACAGAATACTGGGTAATATTCACCGCATTACTCCACTATCCTGACAGGTTCGTTATCGGAAAGAAAATTCTGTCCGGCGACAACCACCTGCTCTCCCGGTTCAAGACCACTTACAATTTCAAAATAATCTTCGTTTTCGAGGCCCGTCTCCACGTTTCTCCTCCGGGCCGTGGAACTTTCGTCAACAACAAAGACAAACCATGATCCATAGCTGTTTATCACCGCGGTCCTGGGAATTACCGGAACCGAAGAACGGGCGTGGGTTACCAGGCTTATGGTGGCGAACATGCCGGGCATGATACGGCTGTCCCCCCGCACAAAGCGGAGGGTGATGCGCCTGGTACGGCTTCCGGGATCAAGCACCGGGCTTAACTCGTCCACCCTGGCGGCAAACGCTTCGCCACCGAGACCGGCAAAACTCACTGTTGCCTCAAGGCCCTTCCTCATGAGTGCGGCATAACGCTCCGGTACATAGGTTTCGACTACGAGATCGCCAAGATCGCCGATTACCGCGATGACCGTATTGGCGTTTACCGTGTCGCCGGGATTTACCGGAAGCTGCACGACGGTTCCGCTCACAGTCGAAAGAACCGGGCTGAGCGCGTAATTCTCTCCGGGTTTTGAAGGATCGACCATGGCGATGACCGTTCCCCGCTCTACCGCGTCTCCAATCCTGCGCCGGGTTTCGGCAAGCCTGCCGCCGACCGCCGGTAAAATAGAAACCTGGCTGGCCGCAAGCACATCGCCGTTAATGACAACGTAGTTTTCTATTGTCCCCAGAACCACAGGCGCAACCCGTATGGCCATGGCGTTACGCGCAGAGGACTGGGCGCTTCCGGCGGGACCTTGCCGACCCGCGTTCCCCGCGCCGGCCGCTTCCGCCCCGCCAGCCGCCTCCCGCGCCGGCCCTTCTGCCCGGGGAGTACCGGCCGCACCCTGTGCCGGCCCGCCTGTCCGGGGAGCCTGGACGCCAACCGCGCCCTGCGGCCCCTGTCCCGGGGCGGACGTCTTCTTCTCCAAAACTGAAACGCCAATGAACGCGGCGAGTACCGCGGACAGGAGCGCGATAAGCAGCGTTACAAGCCGGTGTTTTTTTTGAGACCTGTTTGCCGGATCTGCCATGCTTCCTCCAAACCGGATAACGCTAACGTTCCCCGGGGTGTAATTCTTTCCATGTAATATTGATGAGGGCCGCGAGATCCAGAACCAGAGTTTGATAGGAAAGCTCGGCGGCAAGAAGCTCTTGCCTGGCGTTTACCATATCCTGCCTTGTATCCTGCAGGTCAAGGAATTCCACGGTTCCCGACCTGTATCCCTCTTCTGCAAGTTCATAGGCCCTCATTGCTATTTCGCTGCGGAGCCGCGCTATTGCTATGCTTTCCCATGAATCATTGATAGAGTCAGCGTAGGAGCGTATTTCCGCCATGCCGTTACGCTCCATGCTTTCGAGTTCCAGCCTGGCTTTTTCAAGCTCGCCTCCGGCGCTCCGTATACTTTGGTCTCCTTTGGAACCGGGCAGCCATGAGTCAAGGGGAATACGGAGGATCAACCGTCCGGTAAGTCCGTCGGAAAAGCTCGAAGGAAAACCGTTTGTAACGCTGTCGCCGTAAGCGCCGCTCCACTCGGCGCCCAGGTTGAGTATGGGCCCCCGCCTTTCTATGGCGCTTATGTGCCGCGTGTTCTCAAGGACGGCAATGTTCTGGCGCTGCAGAACTATGTCGGGCCGCTTTTGGAGATAATCCCTGATAAGCGCCTCACCGTCAGGATGAAATTCCTGTACCGAAAGTTCCCCCTCAAGAACAGCCCCGGCGCTTTGGTCATAGCCGAGAAGCGCAAGGAATTTCCCCAATTCTGAATTGAATTCCGTCCTGGCCCTGGAAAGGGCGAGAGCGGCCTGCCCCGCGCCAAGCTGGGATTCGAGCCGGACAAGTTCGCTTACCAGACCGTTCCTAAAGGCGATTTCCTGTTTTTCGCGCTGGGCCTCGGCAAGGTCCAGATTCTCTTTCAATATAGAAAGCCCGGATTGTTTTGCCAGAAGCTGAAAAAAAGTCTTGGTTATGGTGTTTTCGAGCTGCCGCCTTGCCTGTTCATAACTGAGCAGTTCCCTGTGGTAGGCCAAAGAAATATTCTTCATAGAAAGAAACAGGCTGTTGGTTAAAGAAAGCGAAACATCAACAGCGGCGGTATAACGCAGCGGGTCCTGGGGGCCGGCGGCGCTGAGGCTGTTTTGGTAGGCCAGCCCGCCTGAGACGCTTATGCCGGGAAACACCTGGGCCCAGAGATTCCTGGCGCTCCCGGAAGCAAGATCAAGGTCAATTTGGGCCTGTTTAAGACGAAGGCTTTCTTCGAGCCCCTGCTCCAGAGCCTCGTCAAGGGTAATACGCAGTTCCTGGGCGAAAAGAGAATTTCCAAAAAGACAAAGCATCACACAAACCCGAATGAATTTCATACTACCCCTACTATATGCGAAGCAACGCTTGTGAGGAAGAGCCGCTATCAACAAAACCAGGCAAAGCAGCGCCCTGTTACAAGGAAATTCAGGAAGAAGAGTGAATTTTATTCCATACGGAGGCTTGCCAAAGATCAATATTGGTCATAATATTGAACAATCTTTTGAATGATACTATGTATTATTTTTGGAGATGGTTTATAAAATGTACGTAACTGCTTATATCATAACGAATTACCCGCCATAGAACGATTTGTACTCAGGGGATAATGGGTCTGACACACGACCTAACGCTGTGAACCCACGGCGGG
>JAIRTD010000158.1 GCA_031255115.1 Spirochaetaceae bacterium
ATAAAAATGGAGAATTAATAGAGCATGCGCATAAAGAATACTATCAAATCTTCTATATAATAAAAAACAGCGGCGTATTTTGTATCAATGGGCAAACATACACTCTGGGCAAAAATATGCTTATTTTCTTACATCCCGGTGTTATACACGGTATTCGTCCCATAACCAAAGAACGGCCCCTATGTCTGCTGGAGACCAAATTTTTTGTTTTTAGCAATGAACTGATTGATGCACTGCAAAACATTCCCATAATACAGCACAACGAAAATGACGAGCTGCGTAATTTTTTATCCCAGGCCATAATTGAGGCAATGAACAAAGACGTTTTTTATATAGAAACCGTTCAAGCCCTTATAGGTATGATATTGTATAAAATCATCAGACAACATCGGAAATTTGATCCATCCAATGCTCTTGCTTCCAAACCGACAACAACAGTCAAGGAATATGTTGAAATCCATTTTACGGAAGAAATTTCCCTTACCGATCTTGCGGCTGTTACCGGATATAGCAAAAATTATCTTTGCAGAATATTTCGTGAAGAAACCTATATGACCATCAATGAATATCTAAATACCGTTCGCATCAATAAAGCGGCGGAATTGCTTATCAGCACCGATCAGGATATTGCGCAAATCAGTAAAATGACAGGATATAATAATATTTTTCATTTTATCAAAACATTCAAAAAAATCATCGGCATTTCGCCCGGGAACTACAGAAGGAGCAGCTTGTTTCAGGAAAAAAACTTGTATGGTCCGGTTGAAGGCAAGACCTTCATTGTCCGTACTGGTATTATTTTGTCCAGGGATAAAAAGGGGCAACCTTGATAATTCATTGTATAGTAAATAATTAGTACCCCTGCAGCATTTCCCCCGGATTTTTCTTTTAGCCCTCCTTGTTTGTGATACGGCTACCGGTTCTCCGGGCTTGATAATACGCATGGATATCCGGACGGGGGGTATAACCGGGACCTTTTTTGTTTTGGCCGGGCATGGTAGCCTTGACCAATGAAGATAGCCCGAAAGAACTTTGGTATGCTCTTCAACGGGAAAAAGGCCGGGCTTTTCATCCTCAAGGCCGGGGACTTAAAGCTGGTGATGACCGATTACGGCGCTTCCCTGGCGGCCCTCTATGTGCCCGCTGCGCGGCGGCCCGGGGAGGATATGCTTCTCGGCTGCGGAACCCTTGCCGCCTGTGTTTCGGACCGCTTCTCTTTTGGTTCAACAGCGGGGCCTTACGCAAACCTTGTTTCCAACGGCAGCTTTAGCCCCGGCGACAGAACCTGTACGCCTGATCAAAACCTCAGCCTCTGCGGCGACAGGCGGAATTTTTCCTTTAGGCTCTGGAAGGCCGATATGTACGAAGAAAAAGACGGGGTCTTTGTCCGTTTTGAAATCTCAAGCCCTGACGGGGACGGGGGCTTTCCGGGCGGCCTTAAGGCCGTGGTGAGTTACGGCCTTTCCAAGTCCAACGAGCTTATCGTGGATTATTCGGCTGATGTGGATAAGCCCTGTCCGGTAAGCCTCACCAGCCTCGCCTGTTTTAACCTTTCAGGAGAGGGAAGGGGGGACATACTTTCCCATGAGGCGCTGTTCTACGCTTCCCGCTATGTGGAGCTTGACAAGGAGGGCATGCCCAGGCTTGCCAATGTGGAAGGCGGGCCCTTTGACCTGAGAACCCGCATGTCCGTAAAAGACGCCATGGCCCGTTCCCCGCAAAGCGCCGGGGGCTTTGACCAGTGCTTTGCGGCCGACGGCGAGGCGGGAAAGCTCAGGCCCTTTGCCGAAGTTTCCGACGCCCTTTCCCGGCGTAAAATGCGGCTTTTCAGCACGCATCCGGGCTTTCAGTTTTATACGGGCAACGCTATCACGCCCGTGGCGGGCAAGCCCGGTTCCTTCTACGACAAACATTCGGGGTTCTGTCTTGCGCCCCAGTTCTTTCCGGATACGCCCGGGCAGGGGGCTTTTCCGTCCTGTATTTTCTCCCCGGAACGGAAGTATCACGAGCGTTCCCTGTACTCCTTTGACTGGTAAATTTGCTTCAAGATTGAAGTTTTAAAGCAAGCCTTGGTAGAAATTTTTTACCAAACATCAGTTTTCTAAATTTTCTATTTTTTTGCGCTTGATAATAATTGTAGATAGGCGTAGAATAATAAAATCCGGTGTCAGAAAAAAGGCCGGAATTGTATACACCACAGCTTTGAGTTTGCCGGGTAAGTAATTGCTAATTCTTTTCCTGACAAACAATTATAACCGGTAATTCCAGACATTCCCTGAATGTCTTGGGAATAAATCAGGGTGAAAAGAGGAGCCTATGGACATCCAACTTCAGGAATTGATCGATAAAATAAAAAAAGACGGGATAGAATCCGCTTCTGAAGAGGCCTTAAAGATAAAAAAACAGGCTGAGGCTGAGGCTGAGGGTATTATCGGCGCCGCGAAAAAAGAAGCCGACGCCCTGATTGCCGCCGCAAAAGAAGACGCGGCGAGAACCGAAAAGGCCAGTATAGCCGCGGTGGAGCAGGCTTCCCGTAATCTGGTTCTTGCCTTTAAGGATGAAATTCAGACCCTCCTGGACAAACTGGTCCAAAAAGAGACCGGCGCGGCCTACGGCGCGGATACGCTTAAAAACCTCCTCCCCGATCTGGTAAAGGGCTGGGCCGCCGGAGCTTCCGACTCCGTCCAGGTTCTGCTGCGCGAAAACGACCGCAGCGCCCTGGAAGCTTTTTTCCGGGACAAGCTGGCCTCCGCCTTAAAAGGCGGCGTCGAGCTTAAAACGGACCGCAACCTTGGCGGAGGCTTTAGGATAGCCGAAAAGGACGGCAGGGCGTATTATGATTTTTCCGTAGAAGCGGTGGCGGAACTCCTGTCAGCCTATCTTAATCCCCGGCTGGCGGAGATTCTCAAAGACGCGGTAAAGGGCGCTTGATGAGTTCCTACTACTATCTGGTAGCGCAGCTTCCGTATCTTGTCTACGGACAGGGCGTTCCCATGAGCTCCGAGGCTTTCAGGGCTCTGGCCGGAGAAAAACTCTCCGCCGGGGACGCGGCTCTGCTTGATTTCTGCGTCCTCGATCCCGCCCTCGCGCCCCACGGCGCTCCTGTGGCCCTGCCCGGCCGCTGGTTTGAATGGGAGCGGGCCCTCAGGTTTAACCTTGGCCGTTACCGGGCGCAAAAACTAAAACGCGATTTTTCATTTGACGCTCCGCCGTATCCGGTGGACGCCGTGGCGGCCGCCAAAGCCGCCTTTGCCCTGGAATCTCCCCTGGAAGCCGACTTTTCCCTTGAACGGGCGCGCTGGGATGCCATCGCGTCCTTTGAGGGCGTTGATTATTTCGGCAGGGACAGAGTATACGCCTACCTCCTCAAGCTGCTCCTTCTGGAACGGCACGCGCTCTTTAAGGCCGAGGAAGGTTTTTCTGAATATAAAACTATTTACGCTTCCATTATGAACGCCGCCCCTCTTGGAGCGGCGGGTCTGGGGGCAATAAGCATTGAATCGGGAGAAGCGACATGACCGGAACCAAAGGCACAGTGGTCGCCGTCAACGGCAACATGGTAAGCGTCCGTTTTGACGACGCCGTATCCATGAACGAAGTGGGTTATGTAAAGGTTGGGGATAAACGCTTAAAAAGTGAAGTCATCCGCATACGGGGTGATATAAGTCAGCTTCAGGTATTCGAAATAACCAGGGGCATAGCCGTAGGCGATCCGGTGGAATATACCGGCGACCTTCTGGCCGTAGAAGTAGGCCCCGGTCTTTTGGGCCAGGTCTTTGACGGCCTGCAGAATCCCCTGCCCAAACTTGCCGAAGAAACGGGATATTTTCTTGAGCGGGGCGTGTATCTTGACCCCCTGCCCGCCGACCGGGTCTGGGACTTTACCCCTGTGGCAAAGCCCGGCGACCAGGTGGAGCGGGGCGATACCCTGGGCACGGTTCCCGAAGGGGCCTTTACCCACCGCATCATGGTTCCCTTTGACCGCTACGGAAGCTATACCGTCGTCTCGGTCAAGGGCCCCGGTTCCTATACCATACGGGAGACCATAGCCGAACTAAAAGATGAACGGGGCAATACTGTTCCGGTTACCATGTCCTTCCGCTGGCCGGTCAAACGCCCGGTGGATTGTTTTGAGGAACGGCTCAAACCCGTGGACCCCATGGTAACCAGGGTCAGGCTCATCGATACCTTCTTCCCCGTAGCCAGGGGAGGCACCTACTGTATACCCGGCCCCTTTGGCGCGGGCAAGACCGTACTCCAGCAGATTACAAGCCGCCACGCCGATGTTGACATAGTCATACTGGCGGCCTGCGGCGAGCGGGCGGGCGAGGTTGTGGAAACCCTCAAGGAATTTCCCGAACTTACCGATCCCCGTACCGGCCGTTCCCTTATGGAACGAACGGTCATCATCTGTAATACGTCCTCCATGCCCGTAGCGGCCCGCGAAGCGTCGGTGTATACCGCCGTTACCCTGGCGGAGTACTACCGCCAGATGGGCCTTAACGTCCTGCTGCTGGCCGATTCCACAAGCCGCTGGGCCCAGGCCATGCGCGAAATGTCGGGCCGCCTTGAGGAGATACCCGGAGAAGAAGCCTTCCCCGCCTATCTTGAATCAACCATAGCCAGCTTCTACGAGCGGGCCGGTATAGTGCGGCTCAGGGACGGCGGCGTGGGTTCCGTTACCATAGGCGGCACGGTAAGCCCCGCCGGCGGAAACTTCGAGGAGCCGGTTACCCAGGCCACCCTCAAGGTGGTCGGCGCCTTCCACGGCCTTTCCCGTGAGCGTTCCGACGCCCGTAAATACCCGGCCATACATCCTCTGGATTCCTGGTCAAAATACACCGGTATCATTCCTGCGGAAAAAGTCTCCTTTGCCCACAACTTTATGCGCCGGGGCAGCGAGGTCGAGCAGATGATGAAGGTTGTCGGCGAGGAAGGAACGAGCATTGACGACTATGTGGTCTACCTCAAGGGTGATTTCCTTGACGCCGTGTATTTCCAGCAGAACTCCTTTGACGCGGTAGACGCCGCGGTAAGCCCTGAACGGCAGGACCATACCTTTGCCATTATTCTCGGAATCCTCGGTTCCCGCTTCAATTTTAGCGACAAGAACGAGGCGAGGAGCTGGTTCAACAAGCTGCGTCAGCGCTTCCTGGATTACAACGGTTCCGAATGGAAGAGCGAGCGCTTTACCGCCTTCGAAAAAGAAATCAATGCCGCCGTGGCCGAGCAGTCCCAGGGACTGGATCCCGCGGCCGCAAAGCTTCTGGCGTAAGGGCCGGATTATGACGCCGTGTATCCGTATGGATGGGCATGACAATATGTATAAGAAAGCGGACCGGAGGGACGCATGAAAAAGGTATATAGCAAGATTGAATCCATAGCGGGAAGCGTTATCACCGTCAAGGCCACGGATGTCCGCTACGGCGACCTGGCCGAGGTTGATACCGTCTTTGGAACCTCTTTGGCGGAAATCAACCGCATCGAGGACGACATTGTTTCCCTCCAGGTATTTGCCGGCGGACGGGGTATTTCCACAGGCGACACGGTGCGTTTCCTGGGCCACTCCATGGAAGTGTCCTTTTCGGAAAACCTCCTGGGCAGGGTGTTTAACGGTTCAGGCGTTCCCAGGGACAAGGGGCCGTCGTTACGCGAAAACCTCATCCCCATAGGCGGGCCTTCGGTCAATCCCGCCCAGCGCATCATTCCCCGGCGCATGATACGAACCGGTATTCCCATGATAGACCTCTTTAATACCCTCGTGGTAAGCCAAAAGCTGCCCATATTTTCGGTATCAGGCGAACCCTACAACGAACTTCTCGCCCGTATCGCCATGCAGGCCGAAGTTGACGTAATTGTTCTCGGCGGCATGGGCCTTAAATACGACGACTACCTTTTCTTTAAGGAAACCCTCGAAGGCGGCGGCGCCCTTTCCCGGACCGTGATGTTTATCCACACCGCCAGCGACCCGACGGTAGAATGTATGATGATACCGGATATTTCCCTGGCCGTGTCCGAACAGTTCGCCCTCCAGGGCAAGGACGTGCTGGTACTCCTCACCGACATGACCAACTTTGCCGACTCCATGAAGGAAATTTCCATTACCCAGGAACAGGTTCCCAGTAACCGGGGTTATCCCGGCGATCTTTACAGCCAGCTTGCCGGCCGCTACGAAAAGGCCGTAGACTTCGACACCGCCGGTTCAATCACCATCCTGGGAGTTACCACCATGCCCGGCGACGATGTAACCCATCCGGTGCCGGACAATACCGGGTACATCACCGAAGGCCAGTATTACCACAAAAACGGCCGTATCGAGCCCTTCGGTTCCCTCTCCCGGCTCAAGCAGCAGGTCAACGGTAAAACCCGCCCGGACCACCGGGCCCTCATGGACGGCATGATCAAGCTCTACTCGGCTTTCAAAGATACCCTCGAAAAGAAGGCCATGGGCTTTATCATGACGGCCTGGGACGATAAGCTCCTCAAATACGGCGATATGTTTGAAACGCAGATGATGGATCTTTCGGTAAACATCCCCCTGGAGCGGGCCCTCGATCTGGGCTGGGAAATTCTGGCCGAATGTTTCAGCCCCGAAGAGACGGGCCTGCGGACGGAACTCATCTCCAAATTCTGGCCCAAAAAGGATTAAGATGGCGAAGATCAAGCTCACCAAGAATGAGCTCAAGAAACAAAAAGATTCCCTGAAAATGTACCGGCGGTATCTGCCCACCCTGATGCTCAAAAAGCAGCAACTCCAGGCTGAAATCCGTACCACCGAGATACGGATCAAGGAACTCCGGGACGAAAAGGAGCGG
>JAIRTD010000177.1 GCA_031255115.1 Spirochaetaceae bacterium
GGGTGGAGGAGGCTCGGGTGGGAGTGGGACTTCGGTGGCTTGACCAAACTTCAGGTTAAGCCCCGTGGTTTCATCAGTCTCAAAGGCCGCTGACATGATGAGAAACGGCAGCGGGCGGAGCGGCTATCACGGCCACGGGCGGAACAACGCCTGGCGGAGCGGCTAACACGGCCGCAAGCGGAACAGCGGCAGTTCCCGCCACCGGAGAAGCGGCCGGAACAGCCCCGTTGCCGGAGGCCCCGCCGCCTGGAGAATTACCCGACCGGCCCCTGCGGGCGCGGACCTACCTTGATTCCCGCCGCTTTGTCTGGCACGGCCAGACCGAAAGCCGCCTGGTCATAGAAGGCATCGAGCGGGAACTGACCCAGCGCTATATCAGGCAGTACCTGAGCCCCGGCGGCCTTGCGTGGCTAAAGACTGTCATGGACCGGGGCAGCCCGTATCTTCCTTTTATACGGGAAGAAATAACAAAGCGCGGCCTGCCCCCTGAGCTTGTATACCTGCCGGTCATAGAATCGGCCTACCTCAATACCGCGGTAAGCCGTTCCGGCGCGATGGGGCTCTGGCAGTTTATGCGGAACAGCATAGCCCCCTTCGGCATACGGGTAAACGAGTGGATGGACGAGAGGCGGGACTTCTGGAAGGCGACCCAGGCGGCCCTGAGCAAACTTGAAGAAAACTACAGGTACTTTGACGACTGGGCCCTGGCCCTGGCCGCCTACAACGCCGGACTTGGAGCGGTGAGGCGCGCCTGCGCCAATTCGGGCATCAGGGACTACTGGCAGCTTTCTGAACAGGGCCTCTTGCGAAACGAAACCGTTCACTATGTACCCAAATTCCTCGCCGTTTCTTTTGTGCTTTCCCGGGCGGGCCGCCACGGCCTTGATCTGGGCTGGCCCGAAACCGTGCGCTGGACCCGCATCGAACCAGGACGAAGCGTGGATTTGGGGCTGCTTGCCCAGGCCGCCGGGCTTGACCCCGAACTGCTTATAACGGCCAACCGGGAACTGGCCTACGGCATCACGCCGCCTGTACCGGACTATATGCTCAAGGTGCCTGTCCAAAACGAAGCTGCCCTTACCCAGGCCCTGGCGGAACAGGGAACAGGGCTGCTCCGCTATTATTTTCATACCGTACATTCCGGAGACACCTTTTCGGCCCTGGCCCGGCATTACGGCGTTTCGGTTGAACTCATAACCCAGTCCAATCCTTCAATCAATCCCCGGTACCTCCGCATAGGCGAAAGGATACTCATTCCCGCCCTAAAAGAAACAGCCCCCTACGAACCGGCGCGAAATACCGCGGGCCTTGTTTTTGAAGGAAACCACCTGGTCAAACGGGGAGAAACCCTCTGGTCCATAGCCCTGGCCTACGACGTAGACCCCGAAGTCCTGGCCGAAGCCAACGGCATGCAATTAAATGACATACTCCGTGAAGGAAGAAGCCTTAAAACGCCGATAAAGTAAGTATGAAAAGGCTCTTGAGCACCGGACTCGTTTTGTTTTTCCTTGCCGGAACCGGCTTTGGCGCGGACCCACACATTGACCTTTCCGGCGGCATTTCCTGGGACCGCATGGAACTCAACGCCCAGGCCGCCCTCAACCTTGCCCAGGCGGAAATCAGGCTCCCCGCGGGACGGAGCCAGGCGGAAGAACTGATAAGCAACGAATTCCCCGCGCTGATACAAGCCTCCCTGCTTGCCATCCCCGTTGATTCTTCCAGCACCATGAAAGACCTCATTGACCGGGGCGAATTTACCCTCCACAGCATAGGAAACCTCGCCATGTCGGCAAAGCGCTTCCCCCCCGCCCTGTCCCAGGACCTTTCCTCGCTTTCAACAAGCTACAGCGTTGATTTAACGGTGATTTCCTCGGCGCTTGTCAGGCACCGCCGTCCAACCGATATTCCCCGCACCCTGCAAGGGGCGGCCGGCGGAACCTATACAGGCATTATCATCTTTGCCGACCAAGCGCTTCCTGTACACGGCAGAAATATCAGCGCCAGAGCCCTCCCCTGCCTGTTCCCGAAAATCTGGGACAGCGAGATGAACCTCATCTACCAGCGGAATATGGTCGAACCGGAAAAAGCAAGAGAAGCCGGCATAGTAAAATACGTCGGCGCCAACGATGTCTTTATGCCGTCGCCGTCAGGACTGGAGAGCAGCCTCGAAAGCCTTGTGGGAACAAACCCCCTGCGCATCCTTTCCCGGTCCGTCTATGGCGTGCGGCCCACCGACCCGGTCATAGACCGGAACGACGCCCTGCTCATCATCTCTTCCGAAGAAAACCGCAGACTGCTCAGAGAAGGCAGGGTGGTGATAGTACTCCACGAGAGCGCCCTCGGTTCACCCCTAACAAACAGGGAAGACTGAACCCGGCCCGGGAACGATTGCATTTGTTCAACTTGATAACGCGATAAAACTATATCCTGCCCACAAGGTCGAGGCCGGGTTTAAGCGTC
Source organism: Spirochaetaceae bacterium (assembly GCA_031255115.1). GTDB lineage: Bacteria > Spirochaetota > Spirochaetia > Treponematales > Breznakiellaceae > JAIRTD01. Next base: position 2,461 of record JAIRTD010000177.1, read on the forward strand.
TTGGCGCCGGGCTTCCACCTGGCGGGGCAGACCTCGTCGCTGTGCGCGGCAACAAACTGGGACGCCTGCACACGGCGGAAAATCTCCTCGGCGTTACGCCCCACATTACCCGCGATAACCTCATAGGCTACAATCCTGCCTTCGGGATTGATGATAAAATCGCCCCGCTCGGCCACGCCGCTCTCTTCTATCATTACGCCAAAATCCCGGCACAGAACCCCGGTGGGATCGGCCAGCATGGGGAAAGTTATTTTTTGAATAGTTTTGGAAATATCATGCCAGGCCTTGTGGACAAAGTGCGTGTCGCAGGAAACCGAATATATCTCGCAGTTCAGAGCCTTAAAATCATCGTACCTGATCGCCAGATCTTCAAGCTCGGTAGGACAAACAAAAGTAAAGTCCGCCGGATAAAAGAAAAACACATTCCACATGCCAAGAATATCAGCTTTGCTCACGGTTCTGAACGCATTGTTATGGAAAGCCTGAACAGAAAAATCGCCAACTGCCTTTTGAATCATAGACATACCTGCCTCCTTATTCTATCCGCAGTAAATATTTTCCGTATTAGTTATAAATAACTAACCGGTGTTTAGTATAATACTACAGCTTGCAAAGCTAAGCAAGTAACCGGAACACGCGATAGCATACAGGAGGGGGGCGCATTTCCATGCGGCCATGACCGCGGACGCGGCCACGTCGCGCCCCCCTGCGCGTAAGCCTTGCCGCACGGCAAGTCTCACGCTACCCCCTCAAAAACGCCAGCCTGCCCCGACAGTGGTTCGCAGAAATCCCGGCGCGGGAGTCGTCCAGCTTGCAAACGTAAATCTATGGAGTTATTTGGCGTTTTCGCCTTCAGTGTCAAGCAGCTTTTTTAGATCCGCGAGACTTGCTTCAACCTTTGCTATAAAACCGGCGTTCTTTGACCGGACCGTTTCGTAGTCTCCGGCCTTTGCGGCAAACTCAAGTTTTGCGGCCTCGTCTCCTATAAGGCCGGCGGAGATGCCGTAGCTTGCCCCTTTAAGGCCGTGGACCGTTATCGCGTACGCGGGCAGGGTTTCCGGGCTGGGGGAACGGAGTTTTTCGAGCAATGCCGGGGTGTGGGTCAGGTACGACCTGAGTATGCGGAGGTATATTTCTTCGCTTCCGTAGCGTTTAATCCCCTCGTCAAACGCCACACCGTCAAGCCGCGCTCCGCAAAGCACTCCCGGAGTTTCGCCTTTGTCAGCAACGGCTTTTTCTTCTCCGGTCTTTCTGCCCTGTTTATCCCGCACCCACTGGTTGAGGATTACGTCAAGGCGCATGATGTCAATGGGTTTGGCGATAAAGGCGTTAAAGCCCGCGTCAAGGAACAGCTCTTCGTTGCCCACCAGGGCGTTAGCGGTAAGGGCAATAATGGGTACGGTCTTTGCGTACTCCGTGCCAATATCATTGCGTATAATCCGCGCAGCTTCGATACCGTCCATATCGGGCATCATGTGGTCCATAAAGATCGCGTCGTACCTTACTTCTGCTTTGCGAACCTTTTCTATGGCTTCAGGCCCGCTGAGTACGCAGTCTATGGTAAGGCCGTAGGGAAGCATGAGCCCCCTGGCCACATCAAGGTTGGTTGCCACGTCGTCCACCACCAACACCTTGCCGTAGGGCATGCGGGTCCTGACCAGGTTCCGGCCCCGGTCGCGCCGGGTCTCGACAAGCCTAAAGGACATGAGCTTTCCGGCCATTTCGGAGCCTATGGGCCTTTCTTCGACAATTCCCTGGCAGAGGCGCACAGTAAAGGTACTGCCCTTTCCGTATTCGCTTTCGACCGCTATGCTCCCGCCCATCATCTCCACAAGCTGTTTGGTGATGGAAAGCCCAAGCCCCGTGCCTTCGATCTTCCGGTTTGCCCTCATATCAAGCTGCCTGTACTCCGAAAAGAGCTGGTCTATCTCTTCTTTGCGTATACCCTGCCCCGTGTCGCTTATGGTAAAAATCAAGAGCGCGGTACGGTCTCTCTTTTCCCAGCGGAGCTGCAGGGTAACTGTTCCGGCCCTGGTGTACTTGAAGGCGTTTGAAAGTATGTTGTTAAGCACCTGCTTTACCCGCAGTTCGTCGCCGGAAAGACGGGCAGGCAGGGTGTCGTCGATGTTGAGCTTAAAGCTGATGGGTTTTGAACCGATGCGGACAATATTAAGCTGAATCGTGTCGTTGATAAGGCTCGGAGTATCATAGTCAACCGGTATGAGCTCAAAGTTTCCTGTTTCAATTTTGGAAATATCCAGAATGTCGTTGATGATACCCAGCAGGGTGGAACCTGAATTGTAAATTTTTTCCAGATCGGATCGGGTGTCGTCTGGTAGTTTGTTTTGCAGTTGTATTTCTGAAAGGCCGAGTATGGCGTTGAGGGGGGTACGTATTTCGTGGCTCATCGTGGCGAGAAAGGCGCTCTTGGCTTTGGACGCGGCTTCGGCCGCTTCTTTGGCCCGTAGGGTTTCGGTAACGTCATGAAAAAGTATCATGATCCCTTCCACGCGGCCTGACTTGTCCCGCATGGCGGTGATGTTGGTAATGTAGATACGCAGACCGCCGCCGGTGTCCAGGGCTTCCTGGAATTTTACGGTCCCCTGCTCTTCCATGGCCCGGCTTATACAGGCCTCGGCGTGCTCCGAAAAAACGCCGTCGTTAAAACGCCCGAACACTTCGGAAAAAGGCAGTCCGTCAATAAGGCCAAAATTCTGAATCCCCGCCATGGCAAGAAAGTTGTTTGTGCAGTAGGCAAAACGCCGTTCCCCGTCCAGGAGTATGATAATGTTGGAACTGTTTTCCAGCATCATGTTCATGAATTTTTCCTGCTTTGTCTGGTCCTCCTTCAGCTTTGCGGCCAGCCCGTCACGGGTGGCGGATACTTTTTTGGCCCATTCCATCAAGACATCCTGACTGGCAAGCTGGCGGGTGAGTTTTTTTACCTGTATCTGTAAAGCGGCGTTTTCGTCTTTCAGAGCCTGTGGATCTTCGGTCATTATCGTTCCTACAAGATACAAATGATCAGGGAATTGTTCTGCAGGTGGTTTACCACCTTGCCAGAGTCAAGCCGGGACGGAAAGATTTCGCCCCCTGAGTACACAAAATGATAGGGCGTGTCCCCAAGACATTCCTTTGCCTTTTCGTGTTCGGCAAGGGGCTGCATGCCCAGCACCAGATTGCGGCCGCCGCAGGAGTACATCAGCATACCCCGTCCCCTGGCCGAGGCAAAGGCTTCCCGCACCTTGCCCCCGGTAGAATTTATCACATCCTCAAAACCCATAACGCCCAGGGCAAAATTTGAATTAACCGGAACCGCGCCGCCGAGTATCAGGGCCCCTTCTTCGGTAGCGCCAAAACAGGCCCGGACCAGAATGGAACCGTCTTCAAGATAAACGATAAAGGGCATGGACGCGATGCCCAGCGCGTCGCCGTCTTTGGCAAGATTAATGGATTCAAGATACTTTACCGCGGGAATATTGTTTATGGTTTTAAGAATATTACGGTCAACCTCCGTTATGACCGCCTTTTGCTTTAAGATATTTTCTTCGCTGACAGAAACGCTTAAAAATTCCGGCTCAACGCCGCCCCCGACAAGCGCCAGGGCCATGGACGCGGGATAGGATTCGCCATTGAAAAATATGGCGGTTTTGCTAAAATCCGGCTCATTGGATATGGCCACGGTCCCGAAGGCGGGAATGCCGCCGGAGAGGGCGTCGAGCTTTTCGACAAATTCATCACCGCCCACCTTGAGCAGGAAGGGAACAAAGGGCATCAGCATGACCGGTTTTTCGCCAAGGCCGGTCATGACCTTATTGTAGAGTTCCGTAAGAGGCCCGTCGACAGAACCGGTAATGGGAGCGGAAACGCCGCTTGCAAAACACACCTCGTCGCTGGTCAGCACGGTTACCAAAAGCCCCATCTGGCTCATACTTGAGGATATCGAAGCGCTCATGGTAGTAGAGCCCAGGCTGTCAAAGGGAAGCTTTTTGCCAAGAGCCTTGACCACTCCACTGTCAACAAAATCGCTAAAACAGTGTATGATTCCCAGAGAATGGGCCAAAAGACTGCGGTCCAGATCAAGCTGTTCCAAAAGTTCCGACACGGCCAGATTTACATCGTCAATTTCTTCGGTAAACGCGGTAAGCATTCTGATCATTTTTCGCTCCTTGATTCGTTGCGAAAGGTCCATACCCCGGCCCCTTGGGGCGGGGTTGTTGATTATCGCAGACATCCGGCACTTTCTAATTTTATCATCTGTGTACTTGTTTTGTATACACCAACCATGGGAAGGCCCAAAAGCCGCTATTCATCTACCTATATTGAAGCATAACAGGAGGATGGAAGAATCAACAAGCTCGCGGTAGAGTTCGAACCGCGGGTTTCGAGCCATAGGCTTCGAACCGGAGCTTCGGCGGGGTATTATTC
>JAIRTD010000226.1 GCA_031255115.1 Spirochaetaceae bacterium
TTCGTTGAGCCGGGAATAAATCCATCTGTCAACGGGAAGCAGAGCGGGGTCTTTAAGGAGGGTTCTGCCTTCAAGATTCATGAGTATGTAGCGGCTTGCGTTCCATATCTTATTGGCGAATCTGGAGCCCAGCTTAAAGGATTCCTTGTCAACCAGAAGGTCCTGGCCCTGGGCGCAGAGAAAGGCAAGGGTAAACTTGAGGGCGTCGGCGCCGTACTCGTCAACCAGTTCCAGGGGGTCAAGGCCGTTGCCCAGGCTCTTACTCATCTTGCGGCCCTGTTTGTCCCTAAGGAGTCCGTGTATGTAAATGTCCCTGAACGGAACCTGCCCGGTAAACTCAAGGCCCGCCATTATCATCCGGGCAACCCAGAAGAAGATGATGTCATAGGCGGTAACCAGGGCGCTGGTCGGATAAAAGCGGGCGAGGTCTTCTGTCTTGTCGTTGAGTTTTTCCCAGCCAAGGGTGCTGAAGGGCCAGAGCCAGCTTGAGAACCAGGTGTCAAGCACGTCGGGGTCCTGTTCTATATTTTTTGAAGCGCAGCGGGGGCAGGCGGCCGGGTCCTGTCTGGCGACTGTGGTTTGACCGCAGTCTTTGCAGTACCAGGCGGGAATGCGGTGGCCCCACCAGAGCTGGCGGCTTACGCACCAGTCCCGTATGTTGAGGAGCCAGTGCTGGTAGGTGTTTTCCCATTTGCGGGGGTAGAAGACCAGTTCTCCCCTTTTCCAGGCGGCAAGGGCCTTGTCCGCCAGGGGTTTCATTCTGACAAACCACTGTTCAGAGAGAAAGGGTTCTATGACCGTATGGCAGCGGTAACAATGGCCTACCGCGTGGGTGATTGCTTCGTCGTTGATAAAAAAGCCCCCTGCCTCAAGGTCGGCAAGGACCGCTTTCCGGGCGGCCATGATGTCGAGGCCCCGGTATTTTTCGGGAACAACGGCGGAGAGTTTTCCGTCGGGGGTGAGCACGTTAAGGGCCTCAAGGCCGTGGCGTTTGGCGACTTCCCAGTCATTGGGGTCGTGGGCCGGGGTGATCTTTACCACGCCGGTTCCGAATTCCCTGTCCACGTAGGTATCGGCAACAATGGGTATGCGCCTCCCGGCAAGGGGGAGTTCGGCGCTTTTGCCTACAAGGCCGCTGTACCGTTCGTCGTCAGGATGAACCGCCAAAGCGGTGTCGCCTAACATGGTTTCGGGCCGCGTCGTGGCGATTTCGACAAAGCCCCCTGTTTCCGGCACGGGATAGCGTATACGGTACATTCTTCCCGGCGTGTCTTCGTGTTCTACTTCGTCATCGGAAAGGGCGGTGCCGCAGGAAGGGCACCAGTTGACCAGGTAGTTTCCCTTGTACAGCAGCTCCCGTTCATACAGGGTAACAAAGACTTCCCGTACTGCCCGGGAGAGCCCTTCGTCAAGGGTAAAACGCTCCCTTTGCCAGTCAACGCTGGAACCCATGCGGGCAAGCTGCCGGGATATAACGGCGTGGTGTTCTTTTTTGATTTCCCATACCGCTTCGACAAATTTTTCCCGCCCCAGATCATGGCGGCTTTTGCCCTGGGCCTTGAGCCGCTTTTCCATAACATTTTGGGTGGCTATGCCCGCATGGTCCGTACCGGGCACCCAGAGGGTCTCGTCGCCGCGCATGCGGTGATAGCGTATAACTATATCCTGGAGGCAGTTGTTAAGGGCGTGCCCGAGGTGGAGTACGCCGGTAACATTGGGCGGGGGAATGACAATTACAAAGGACTTTTTCCCCCCGCTGTCCACGCCGGAGGCTGTCCGGGGGGCAAAGGCGTTCTTTTCTTTCCAGACAGCGTAAATGCGGTCCTCAAAACTTTTGGGGTCAAAGGCCCTGGACAGTTCCACCGCTTTAAGGGGTCTGTCCGCAGATCCACAGGTATCCATACCGCCCATCATACTTAATTACGGGAAACTGTGCAACAATTGCCACAGGGCGCGAGGTCAATTCCGTCCGCCGGCCATAAGGCCCTATACGGCGTCCTGTGAACCGGTCAGGGCCCGTTCAATATCCCGGATAATGCTGTCAGGCGTGGAAGCGCCGGCGCTGAGGCCGACTACAGAATAATTCCATATTTCTTTGGGAAGGTCCGCCTGAGTCTCGGCAAGCCAGGCGGGAACGCCTGAGTTCCGGGCTATGGCAAGGAGCCGGCGTGTATTGGCCGATTCCCTGCCGCCGGCTATGATGACCGCCTCAACAGCGGCGCAAAGTTCCCTGAGCGCTTCCTGCCTGTCCCTGGTGGCGCCGCAGATGGTATCAACTATGCGGAGAGACGGAAAGTACTTCAGAATGGCGTCTCCTGTTTTTTTGTACTCCTCAGGGGACATGGTTGTCTGGGCAAGGAGGGCGCAGGAAAGGCCGCTGTTTTTTTCATGCAAGAGCCGGGCCGCTTCTTCCGCTTCTGCCGCGTCCGCCACAATGGTACAGGGAAGGCCGGGAGCGGCATCTCCGCCGCCAGAGGCTTCCGGCATGCGCCCGGATTCGAGCAGGGCCTTTTGCCCCTGTTCGGCATAGCCCTGTATGCCGATGATTTCGCCGTGGCGTTTTTCTCCCGCAAGAAAGATATGATAACCCGCTTCGGCAAGCTGCCTTGCCCTGGTCTGGCTTGAACGTACATGGGGGCAGGTGGCGTCCACAAGGCGCCCTCCCCGCTCTTTCAGCGTTTCTTCGAGGCCGGGGGTGATACCATGGGCCCGCACGATGAGAACGGCGCCTGTAAGACAGGGCGGCAGAGCGTCCTCTTCAAGCACGGATATACCCTGTTCGGACAGGGTTTTAAGGGCCTGGGGATTATGTATCAGGGGGCCTATGGTAAAAATCTTCGGCTGGGAAAGAGGGGGGATAGAAGACGGGTCCCGGGCAGGCGGCCCTGAATGCTCCGCGGCATGAGGAGGGGACCCGTCAATCTGTTTGGAGCAGGCAAGGTCCCCAAGAAGCCGCGCCTCTGAGCCCGCCATATTCATGGCCCGGCGCACTCCCATGCAGAAGCCGAGAACCTTTGCCCGCAGAACCTTCATTTATAGAAAAATCAGGCCTTGACCGGTACGCCGCTTTCGAGGCGCTTTTTTTCCCGTTTTTTTGCCTGCTTGTCCCAAAAGTTGGCGAAGCCCGACGCGATAAAAATCGTCGAGTACACGCCCGACACCATACCCACAAGGAGGGCCAGGGCAAAATCCTTCATCGAGCCGGTGGTAAAAATATACAACGAAACCACTGCCAGCATGGTGGTGAAGGTGGTTATCATGGTTCTGGACAGGGTCTCGGTAATCGAGCGGTCAAGCACCTGTTCAAAATCATCGTCAGGATAAATGGCCCTGGTTTCTTTTATGCGGTCGAGAATGACTATGGTATCGTTTACGGAATACCCAAGTATGGTAAGAATCGCCGCGATGGAAGTGGTGTTAAATTCCATCCGTGTCCAGACTATAAAGGCCACCATGACCAGGGCGTCGTGGACTATGGCCAGCACCGCGCCTATGGCAAACTGGGGTTTGAATCGCATGGAACAGTAGCCCAGAATGAGGAGCAGGGTCAGGCCCATGAGCAGCCCGGCCTGGTCGGTAAGATTTTTGGAGAAGCGCGAACCAACATAGTCTGACCTGATGATCACCACTTCGCCTGCGCCAAAGTTTTGTTCGAGCGCGTCAATCAAACGCCTGGACTGGTCCGCTTCGGCCTTGTCCGCGGCCTCAAGGACCTGGTCTTCCATACGTATCATAAAACGCCGCTCAGAAGGCCGCCCCAATATCTGAACCGAAACAGTCCCCAGGGGAAGCAGGGCGGTGCGCACATCTTCTATGGTAACGGGAGCCGAATCAGGGGCGAGGTAGTGAAGCACATAGGGCTCCTGCCCCAGTTGGGGATTGCCCCTAGCGCTCTGTACCAGCCACAGGGAAGAAACGCTGTCCATTCCTGAGCTGACAACGGAAAGGCCCTCTACGGCGTCCATGGCAAGGCGAAGCTCGCCAAGGGTACCAAAACTTGCAAAAGGAAATGAATGGGTCAGCGCGTCGACTCCGGCGCCCGAAAGGGTAATATCTATCTTGCTCCGGTCAACGGCTATGGTGGCGTTGCCCCTGCCTGCATAGGTGAGACTTAAAGCCTTGGGGGCGAACTGTACTTCCTGGAGCAAGCCGGCCTGAAAATCCACGCCGAGGTTAAAGCCCCCCATGATTATGTACCCGGCAATACCGGCAACAACGAGTATGGTCGAAAATATCGCCGTAGGAAAAAAGTACTTTGAAAAAGGAATTATACGCTTCATTTTCCGCTCCCCCAGAGTATGGCAATCTTACGCTGCTTCAGCACGTCGCTTCCAAAGTCAAAGAGCAGCTTTGACACGAAGAGGGCGGTAAATACCGAAGAGAATACACCCACGGCAAGGCTTACGGCAAAACCCTGGATGGGGCCCGAACCAAGCTGGGAAAGAAAAAGGGCGGCTATAAAGGTCGTGATATTGGAGTCCATGATGGCCCAGAACGCCTTGTCAAAGCCGAGGTCTATGGCGGCCTTGCGGTCCTTGCCCAGACGGAGTTCTTCTTTGATACGTTCAAAGATAATGACATTGGCGTCAACGGCCATGCCTATGGTAAGTATAAACCCGGCTATACTGGGCAGAGTCAGGGTAAAATTAAACGCCGAAAGTATGCTGCCCATGAGATAGAAATTCAACACCTGGGCTATAACCGCGTTGATCCCCGCTTCTTTATAGAACACGAGGAGGAAAATCATCACCAGGGCAAGTCCCCCGGCAAGGGCCCAGAAACCCTGATTTATGGCGTCTTCTCCCATTGACGCGCCTATAGTCTGCTGATTGACCACTTCCAGTTCAACAGGAAGCGCGGCGGTCCTCAGTATGAGGGCTATGTTTTCGGCTTCTTCCTGGTTGATGCCCCGGCCCGAAAGCTGCACCGAGTCCCGTATGGCGCCCTGGATGACGGCCTGGGATTTAACCCGGTCCTCAAGCACTATGGCCATAGATTTTCTGATATTGTTCGAGGTAAGCTGAAAGAAAATTTCCCCGCCCTCGCTGTCAAGTTTAAAACTTACCCGTGGGGTTCCTTCTATATTATCCCGGTCGACAATGGCGCTCTGGATATGACTGCCGTCAAGACCCACTTCTTTTTTTAGCACCGTATATTCCCTGAATTCATCAAGGCCGTAACGGTCCTTTTCGTACACGCCCCGGACCATCGTATCGGCCGATATAATTGAAGGGTCGATAAGCTCGCCCTGGGCGTCAAAGGTATCGGTGGGGTGCTGGCTATAGTACTGGTAAAAGCGGGCTGTTTCTTCCTGGTCCACAATGTGAAAGGCGAGCGTTCCATTGCCCATAATGATGGAATTGATGCGCTCAGGATCGGCGGTGCCGGGAATTTCAACATAGATCTGGTCGTCGCCCTGACGGCGTATAACCGGCTCGGTAAGGCCGAAGCGGTCTATGCGGCTGTTAAGCACTTCAAGGGCCCGGTTAATCGCGTCGGTCCGGTCGGCTTCGGCAAGGGAGCGGCCAAGCCTTTGGGCAAGGCTCTCCATATTGGCCTGGAGTACTATGCTCATGCCCCCGGAAAGGTCAAGCCCCAACTGTACCGCGTTGGCCTGGAGCTTCTTCAGTTTGAATATATCCTCGCGGTACCTGGTCTCGATGGCGTCAAGAACCAGGGCCCGGGCGTTCTCCGCGTTGCCGGGAAAGGACTGGAGCAGCGCGCGGGAATTCCACACAGCGGGATTGGGCTTCTTGTACTGCCTGTTATAACTCTTGGCCGTCGCAATGAGAAAAGAAAACTTATCCGCCAGTTCTTTATCATCCCTGGCATCCTGAATCAGAGCCTGAAGGTCCGCCTGGGCAGTACGGGAAGCGTAGATCTTTATCTGCTCCCGTGATGTAAGGGCCAGAACCTGGCTCTCCCGGGGAGTCAGAAAATACCATCGTATGGTGGGCAGGAGGAACGCAAAACAGACCCCCACCACCACCAGAATAATGAACAAGCGGTAACGTTTACTCATTTGTTTTCTTCCGAAGCCCCGCTGTTTTTATCTTCGACCTGTTTTTCTTCGCCCTTGGCTGGATTTACCTGGGAAACAGCGCTCCGGGTAAATTCCATCTTGGTGTTTTCGTCAACCTTGATTATCACGGTGCCCTCTTTTACCGACTGGACCACGCCGTGAATACCGCCTATGGTAACTATCTTGTCGCCCTTTTTAAGCGCGCCCAACATGCGCTGGGTTTCTTTTTGCTTTTTGCTCTGGGGCCTGATAATGAAAAAATAAAAGATCACCACAATGAGTACCAGCGGAATAAACTGCGTGAAGCCGGGCGCGGCAGCGCCTGACCCGCCGTCAGGAGCCCCAAGAAGCAGGGGGAACACAAATAAATTCATACGATAACTTCCTTCTGAGTTGATATTGGCTTTTGGGTGCCCTCCGCTGAAACCGGAGTCCTCAAGCAAAGCCTATTATAGAGGAAAAGCCCCTATTAGGGAAGGGCCC
>JAIRTD010000227.1 GCA_031255115.1 Spirochaetaceae bacterium
TATATACCCATGCGTCCAGGGCCCCGGATTATTTTGGCGGTATTAACGCCAAAGCCGCGCAGTTCCCTGATACATTCGTCGCCCAGGGCATTATCGGGCAGCACGGTGAGGTATTCCGCGTCCATGCCGAAATTCGCCAGAGACACCGCGACATTGGCCTCGCCGCCGCCGAAAGTGGCTTCCAGGAGGGGCGACTGAAAAAGGCGTTCTACACCCGGAGTTTTAAGCCTGAGCATAATTTCGCCAAAACATAAAAATTTAGCCATGCGTTCTCCTAAATCTATAAGATCAAATCCATAAGATTAAATCTGTTTAAGATGAATAGCAAAACCGGCGATTTCGTCTTTAAGGTAAATCGCCGCAAGTTCTCCCTTGTTATTGAAGGTGGCGCTTTCGTCCCTGAAACTACAGCCCTGGCGTTTAAGATAGGCCGCGGCCCGGTTTATGGAAAGGGTTCCTATGGCTATGTGCCCGCGCTCGCCAAGAAAGGGCGCTTTCATGTGTTCAAACCAGGGATGGGCAAAGATGGATTTAGCGCCCTGCCGCACAGGAAAATTAAAAAGTTTTTCCCAGAGCCCGGCGGTGGTATTTGCTTCTTCTTCGCTTGCCGTATTAAAGCCCAAATGAGAAAGCCTGAATCCAAGCATCACGGCAAGGGCTTCTTTGGTCAGGGCGGTAATTTCCGCAAAGCGGCCTTCGTTGATAAGTTCGGCCTTGACCATCCAGGACCCGCCGCAGGCCAGCACGGCGTTAAGCGCTAGATAGCTGTTGAGGTTTTCGGCGCTGACGCCTCCTGTGGGAATAAACTTGAGCATGGGAAAGGGCGCGGAAACAGCCTTGATATAGCTGACGCCGCCGCTCTCTCCTGCGGGGAAAAATTTTACCGCCTCAAGGCCCATCTCAATGGCCCTTTCCATATCAGAAGGCGTCGAACAGCCGGGGATAATGGGTATGCCTTTTTTAACGCAGTGGGAAACCACCGCGGGGTTAAAACCCGGCGACACGATGTATTTGGCCCCGGCGGCAATAGCGTCATCTGCCTGCGCCGCGCTCAATACGGTGCCCGCGCCAAGGAGCATGTCGGGATGGGCGGCTGCAATGTTCTGTATGGCCTCTTTTGCCGCGCCGGTCCTGAAGGTGATTTCGGCGCAGGGCAGTCCGCCGTCCTTGAGGGCCTGTGCCAGAGGCAGGGCGCTGGCCGGATCTTCAATCTTGACTACAGGTATGATGCCCATATTTTGAATTTCCTGTAAGACCTCATGCATATAAAATCTCCTTTAACGCTTCAAGTTTGTTGGCTATGGTTTTACATACTACGCTCCGCCCTTCGAGCCGGGCAAGCGAAGGGGGAAGAGGCGGCCTTCCGGCCAGGGGTTCTACTACTTCGATGAATTTTGCAGGATGGGCGGTTCCCAGAATTGCCAGCGGGCCGCCGGGCAGTTTGCCCTGTTTGTCGAGTTCGCAAGCGCCCTTCCAGCCCACCGCGCCGTGGGGGTCGAGAAAATAAGCCGCTTCGCGGCGGACCTGCGCTATGGTTTCCCTGGTGGCCTCGTCGCTCACCCATACGCCCTGTATGCTTTTGTTCAGTTCTTCGTAGGACCAGTGGGAAGCCATGCGTTCAAAATTGCTGGGAGCGCCTACATCCATGGCGTTGGAAATAGTCGCCTGCGAAGGCCGGGGTTTGTAATCGCCGCTTTCAAGATAGTCAGGAACGGTTTTGTTGACATTGGTTGCGGCGATAAAAAGCGTTATGGGCGCGCCCATTGCTTTTGCGTAAAGCCCTGCGGTAAGGTTTCCGAAATTCCCCGATGGAACCGAGAAGCTGACTCCCTGACCGCTCCGCCTGTCCTCTGTACCGGAGCCATGCCCTGCCGCCGTTCCGGCCCGGGGCGTCGCCTCTCCGTCGGGGTCGCTCTTGCCTGCCACGGCCCTGCCTGCCGCTGCGGCATAGTACACTGCCTGGGGTATGAGCCGCGAGATATTGATTGAATTGGCCGACGAGAGAACCAGACGTTTTTGCAGTTCCTCATCGGCAAAGGCCGCCTTGACCAGGGCCTGACAATCATCAAAGCTCCCTTCCACAGCCAGGGCCGTAATGTTTCCGCCGGGGCCCGCTATCTGTTTTTCCTGGAGGGGCGTTACCCGTCCTTTGGGATAGAGTATCGTAACCGAAACGCCCTCGACGCCCGAAAAGCCGTCGGCCACAGCCCCGCCGGTATCGCCTGACGTGGCGACAAGTATCGTCAGGGGTTTTGACTCGCCCCGGCGCAGATACGAAAACGACCGGGCCATAAAACGGGCGCCAAAATCCTTAAACGCCGCGGTCGGCCCATGAAAGAGTTCCAGCATGAAGCGCTTACCTACGGCAATGAGGGGCGCCCCAAAAGGATAGGCGTCGCGGACCATGTCCCCAAGAACCGCGTCGGGAATTTCAGGATGCACATAGGGCCTGATGGTTTCAAAAGCAATATCGGGGAATTCCATTGAACCAAGGGAACTGAGTACGCTCCGTGAATACGAAGGGATTTCTTCGGGGATAAAGAGGCCGCCGTCAGGGGCAATCCCGGCGAGAGCCGCCTGAGCGTAACTTACCGCGCCTGAGGCGTTTCGGGTGCTGTAGTAACGCATGGGTTACCTCAGTTTTTTTCGCATATTGCGCCGGGAATTCCGTCCGCTCCGGCGTTCATCTTCTTCGTTGTTTTCGGGTTCGGCCTCAAAGACCAGAGGCGCGGCATCGCCCATGCGGGAGGCCGCCCACAGCCAGAGGAGGCTTCCGGCCATCATGAGGAAACAGAGTATCTGACCGGTGCTAAAATTAAAGAATGACGAAAAAAGCGCCGGTGGGACATTGGTCTTGACCAGTTCAATGCGGTACCCTATATCCTCGTCGGGAGTTCTCAAGTATTCAATAAAGAAACGGAAAAACCCGTACCCCAAAAAATAAGCGCCCATAGCAAAGCCCCGGAACGGCTTTTTCTTGCGGAGCAGCCAGAGTATGGCCCAGAGTACGATGCCTTCAAAAAGAGCTTCGTATAACTGGGAAGGATGGCGGGGAAGATTGACATCAACGCCTTCCAGGGCGATACCGGCCTTGGCGGCCACTTCCCTGACCCACGCCAGCCTGGTCGAAAACCTTTCCGCGCCGGGAAAGATCATGCCCAGCGGGCCGGAAGTAACCCGGCCGTACAGTTCGGCGTTGATAAAGTTCCCCAGCCTGCCAAAGGTATAGCCCAGCGGTATGGCCGTGGCGACCATGTCGCCTATGTCCCTGAGGGGAAAGCGCCTTTTTTTGCAGAACAGGATTACCGCCAAAAGACAGCCGATAAGACCGCCGTGGTAACTCATGCCCTGGAGGCCGGTAAATCTGCCGTCCCGGAAAGGCCAAAAAATAAGCCAGGGGGCGCGGATATAGGTATCATCGGTTTCGTACACCAGCGTAGAAAACACCCGCGCGCCCACGAGGAGGCCCAGTATGCCCCAGAAAAAAAGCCCCGAAACATCATCCTCGCTCAGCGGGTAGTTCTGCTCCTTTACCTGCCTTCTGACAAGGACATAGGCAATGCCAAAAGCAATAAGGTACATGAGTCCATACCAGCGAAACGGAAGCCCGGGGATGATTTCAGGATGAAGCCAAGCCGGAAAATTAACAGCCAATAACATGGATGAAAGTTTACAGCGCAAGACATCAAGCGTCAATCGCGCAAGGCCTTTTGGCAGGGCCTTAAAAGAGATCCTCACCCACCGTGGATCACCACCAGTTACACGAACAGGTACACTTTGAATTCCGGGAAAAAACCGGTATTTTCTTGAAATATCTTTAACCTTGCGGTAGTATTGTTCAATATAAAGTTGTTTCCGTCGTGGAGGTTCCCCATGAAAGCACAGTTCAGGTATTTTTTCCGCCGCTCTCATATTGTTCGCTCTGGGCGCGCCCTCTGTCTGACAGGCCTAATCGCGCTGACCGTACTGCTTGTCGCGGCCTGTGCGCC
>JAIRTD010000004.1 GCA_031255115.1 Spirochaetaceae bacterium
GAAGTAACGCCCAGACGGTCAAATTTAACGGCGCCCAGTTCGACAATACGGTCGGTCTCGGGGTAAAGGCCGGTGGTTTCAATATCAAAGGCCGTAAACGCCGCGCCCTCCCGGAAGGCTTCCCCGGCCCATTCAAAATCACCCATCGGCCTTCTTTTCGCGCCCCCTCATTCGCCTATGACTTTGCGTATGTCCTGTTTTATCGCGTTAAGCTTTTTGGCTGCGACGGCCTTTGCCTCTTCAAGACGCCCGGTAAGTTTGGTGCAGCTTGTGGCGTAAAACTTTATCTTGGGCTCGGTGCCGCTGGGCCGGGCGCTTACCACGGTTCCGTCTTCAAGGTAGAACTGGAGCACGTCGCTTTTTGGAAGCAAAACCTTTTCGGTTCCCTTCTCCCCGCCGGGCAGGAGCCACAGGGATGCAAGGAGGTCCCGCGTTTTGACCACTTTAAGCCCCCCCAGGGTTTGAGGAGGATTTTTCCGGTATTCCTCCATAATGCCCTTCATGATGGCCGGGCCTTCGGGGCCCTGGAAGTATTTGGAGACGCCCATTTCTTCCCAGTAGCCGGTAATGCCGTAAAGTTCGTTGAGCCTGTCAAGGAGGCTTTTGCCCTTGCTCCTCCAGTACAGGGTCATCTCGGCGGTCAGCGCCGCGGCGGACACGCCGTCCTTGTCCCGTACCTCGTTTTCTACCAAATAGCCGTAACTTTCTTCGGTGCCAAAAACCACCGTATGGCTTCCTTCTTCTTCGCATTGGCGCATAACGTCGGCTATCCACTTAAAGCCCGTAAGGCATTCAAGGCAGGATGCGCCGTAATGTTCGGCGATCTTCCCCTGCATGCCCGTCGTTACTATGCTGTTTACCATGGCGGGGTTCTTAGGCATTTTTCCGAATTCTTTAAGGGAAAGAAAAATATAGTCCGCAAGAAGCACGCCCATCTGGTTGCCGCTTATCAGCGCGAATTCAGGCTTTTTGGACTGGGAATTCGCGGCGGGCACGGCAATCCCAAAGCGGTCGGCGTCGGGATCGGTCGCCATAACCACGTCGGCGTTTTTTTCTTCGCCGAGTTTGATCGCCATTTCCAGGGCCGCCGCTTCTTCAGGATTGGGAAAGGCCACGGTGGGAAAATCGCCGTTTCCCTCACGCTGTTCGGGGACGGTAATAACCTTGAGGCCCAGGCCGCCCAGCACGGTTTCGACATGAAGGGCCCCCGTACCGTGAAGGGGCGTATAGACGATTTTTACTTCCCCCGCTTTTTCCTTTATCAGTTCCGGCCTGAAAAGCCTGCTCTTTACCATAGCCCAATAGGGCTCGTCGATTTCTTTGTCAATAATCGTAAGAAGGCCTTTTTTAAGAGCCTCGTCCCTGTCCATTTCTTTTATTTCGCTTACCCGGTTGACTTCGTCAATGATCCCCGTGTCGTGGGGGCTTATCACCTGGGCGCCGTCGTTCCAGTACGCCTTGTAGCCGTTGTACCGGGGAGGATTATGGCTTGCCGTAACCACTATGCCCGTATCGCATCCAAGACGGCGTATGGCAAAGGACAATTCCGGCGTGGGTCTCAGGGCGGAAAAGAGGTAGGTCTTTATGCCGTTGGCGGCAAAGATAAGCGCGCTTGCCTCGGCAAATTCCGCCGAATAATGCCGGCTGTCAAAGGCGACAACGGCCTTGAGCGTTCCCGCGGCGGCCTTGTCGCTTGCGGCCTTGCGGAGATAGGAGGCAAGGCCCTGGGTCGCGCTTTTTACCACCAGGGTATTCATGCGGTTATAGCCCCCTCCGATAATTCCCCTGAGTCCGCCGGTGCCGAATTCCAGCATGCGGTAGAAACGGTCTTCGAGTTCCTTAAAATCCTCTTTTGCGAGAAGCTCCTCCACTTCTTTTCGGAAATGGGGGTCCCGCTCCCTTTGTATATACTCTTTTGCCCGGGCGGTGATCGTGTTTTTGTCCATAATCTTCTCCTTATTATAGGTAATTTTAGTATAATAAGGGCTCCCGGACAAGGCAAGGGCGCGCCGGACCTGATTTTTTTTAGGCAACGCGGGCCCTTGAATCCCTATGCGTTATTTTGTATTCTTAGATGAGACTTGTAAAAACTTCAAGTTTTTACACAAGTCTATTGAAGGAGCGTCTATGACCATTGTCGATATGCTGGGGCAGAGCGGGGTGTTGACCCTTCTTGGTATGAGTTTTGTATTCGGATTTCTGGTTATTCTGGTTATCTGTGTTACCCTGACCGGAAAACTGATTCGCCGTCTGGTTCCCCAGGAGGAAGAAAACACCGCCGCGCCGCCTCCTTCAGGAACGAACGGGGCTGTAAACGCCGCCATAAGCGCCGCGATTACCGAATACAGGAAAGAAAATGGCTAAAATAAAACTTACCGACCTGGTCCTCAGGGACGCCCATCAGTCCCTTTTTGCTACCCGTATGGTTACCGCCGATATGCTTCCTATATGCGAAAAGCTCGACAAAGCCGGCTACTTTGCCCTGGAAGCCTGGGGCGGCGCTACCTTTGATTCCTGCATACGCTTCTTAAACGAAGATCCCTGGGAGCGGCTTAAAAAGCTCAAGGCCGCCCTGCCCAATACCAAAATTATGATGCTGCTGCGGGGCCAGAATCTTTTGGGCTACCGCCATTACGCCGATGACGTGGTCGCCAAATTTGTCGAATACGCCGCCAAAGACGGCGTGGATATTTTCCGTATATTTGACGCGGTAAACGATCCCCGGAATTTTAAAGCCGCGACAGCGGCGGCAAAAAAGACCGGCAAACATATACAGGCCGCTATTTCTTACGCGGTAACGCCCTTTCACACCATCGAAAAATATGTTGAACTGGCCAAACAGTACGCCGATATAGGCGCCGATTCAATCGCCATAAAGGACATGTCCGGGCTCTTAAAACCGTATGTTGCCTATGATCTTGTCAAGGCCGTCAAAAAGGCCGTGGACCTCCCTGTAGAAATCCATTCCCACGCCACTACCGGCATGTCGGTTGCCGCCCTGACCAAATCCGCCGAAGCCGGCGCGGATATTCTTGACACGGTTATTTCTTCCCTTGCCATGGGAACCAGCCACAGCCCCACCGAAACCATGGTCGAGATTTTCAGGGGCACCGAATACGACACCGGCCTTGACATCAAGCTGCTTCTCGAAATCGCCGCCCATTTCCGCGAGGTACGGAAGAACTACAAACAGTTTGAATCGAGCTTCCTTGGCGCCGATACGCGGATTCTCGTGTCCCAGGTTCCCGGCGGCATGCTCTCCAATCT
The DNA here is from genome assembly GCA_031255115.1 of Spirochaetaceae bacterium. GTDB lineage: Bacteria > Spirochaetota > Spirochaetia > Treponematales > Breznakiellaceae > JAIRTD01. The sequence goes on from JAIRTD010000004.1 coordinate 3,268, forward strand.
GGAAAGCCAGCTTAAAGAACAGGGCGCCGGAGACAAGATAGACGCGGTACTCAAAGAAATAGCCGTGGTCCAGAAAGACGCCGGGTATCCGCCCCTGGTTACTCCCACCAGCCAGATTGTGGGAACCCAGGCGGTATTCAATGTACTCTTTGGCCCCTATAACCGGCTTTCAGGTGAATTTCAGGATCTTTTGGCCGGTAAATACGGCGCCTGTCCTGCCCCAAAAAATCCGGAGGTGGTCAAAAAAGCCCTGGAAGCGCTTAATCTCGAAAAAGAAGTTACCCACCGGCCGGCCGACGATATACCGCCCGAATACGATAAGCTTGAAGAAGAAACCAGGAAACTCCTGGGGACCGGGACGGTAAGTCCTGAGGATGTGCTTACTTACGCCATGTTTCCCAAGGTCGCTCCTGACTTCTTTAAGAAGCGTTCCCAGGGGCCGGTGGTCTTTAAGCCTGAAGCCGAAACCTCCGACGCTCCGGCGGGCGGCGCTTCCGGCCAGGCGTCCCGGTACTCGGTGAACGTGGACGGCGTCAGCTACAATGTCGTAGTGGCTCCCGCGGGAACCGTCGTTGTTTCGCCTGACGCCGGGGCTTCCCGGGCCCCCTCATCTTCAG
>JAIRTD010000018.1 GCA_031255115.1 Spirochaetaceae bacterium
GGCCCCTGCTTTTCTACCTCAAGTCTGCGGTACTGGAGTTTATCCCAGCTGGGTTCCCAATCACCTGCGAAAGAAACCTGGCCGTAGGGAGCAAGATATTTGTCCCAGGCGGCCTTAAAACCCTGATGGGGGATCATCGCGTCTCCCAAAAGAATACCGTTTAGTACAGGCATAACAGCCTCCTTAAAAACAGAAAAGCGCTTTACCTGCGTTTCCCGTGTATATACTATTGTATTACGAAATTGAAGCGATATCCACCAAAAAGTATTTTTATACGCGGTACTATCCCCGGCTCCGGGGATATGCGGTAACAGATACGCTTGCGGGGGCTTTACAGCAAGGCGGGCCAAACCGGCGCGGCCTGCGGGTAAAGGAGCGCTTCAATGTCCAAATCTTTTCAGCGCTCCCCTGCCCCGCGACTCAGGGTCCGGGGGCGCGCTGTTTTCAGCATATTATTTTCAGCGTAATATCAGAAGGCCGGCACTACCCCGCCGTTGTATGCGGCAAGGATATAGTTTTTGACCTTCTGGGAGCAAAGGGCCGCGGCCAGGGCGCGGATGCGGGGATCGTTCTCGTTTCCGGCCTTTACCGCCACTATATTTACATAGGGGGACTGGGCGCCTTCGAGGATAAGCGAATCGTTTACCGGGTTAAGTCCTGCGTCAAGAGCATAGTTGCCGTTGATCACCGCGGCATCCACATCGCCCAGGGCACGGGGAAGCTGGGCCGCCTCAAGTTCCCTAAAGCGGAGATTCCTGGGGTTAGATATTATGTCGGCCGGGGTTCCCTCAATGCCCGCCGAGGCGGAAAGGGTAATGAGGCCGTTGGCCTGGAGCAGGAGCAGGGCCCTCCCCCTATTGGTCGGATCGTTGGGAATGGCGATCGAAGCGCCTCTCCTGAGTTCGCCGATGTTTTTAAGCGACCGGGAATAGAGGCCCAGGGGTTCGATATGAACGCCAAAAGCGGAAACCAGGTTCAGATTGCGCTCGGCGGCGAACAATTCGAGGTACGGCGTGTGCTGAAAGAAATTGGCGTCAAGGTCCCCGGCGGCAAGGGAAAGGTTGGGAGTAACGTAATCGGTAAATTCCACTACCCGCAAATCTATACCCTGCGCGGCAAGATCGCTTTTAATGAGATTAAGAAGCTCCGCGTGGGGAACCGGGGTCGCCCCTACCTTGAGAACCTGCCTGCCTGCGCCGCCGCCACTCTGCGGGCTCACCAATACGGGCAGAACCGTTGTCAGGGCTAAAACACCTGCCAGAAAAAAAACCTTCTTCATAAAATTCCTCCAAAAAATATAAAGGAAGCTCCGGAAGCGAAATTTTCAGAGTTTCCTATAGATCAGCGTTTAGACAAAAGCCTCCTGCTTATATCCGAACCGGCCTTTTGTATGAGCTCAACCATAAGCAGAATGACAATCACCGCGGCTATGGTTACGTCCATACGAAAACGGTGATAGCCATAACTGATGGCAAGATGCCCAAGGCCCCCTCCCCCCACGGCGCCGGCCATAGCCGAATAGCCTATAAGATTGATGATGGTCAGGGACAGCCCCGAAACCAGGGCGGGAAGGGCTTCGGGAACCAGAACCTTCAAAATAATCTGTAGGGAACTTGAACCCATGGCCCGCGCGGCTACCAGTACGCCGCTTTCGACCTCGGTAAGGGCGGACTCGACAATGCGGGCCACAAAGGGAGAGGCCGCCAGGGAAAGGGGAATTATGGTTGCCGTAGGGCCTATGCTGGTCCGCACGATGAGTCTTGACAGGGGAAACACCAGGATAATCAGAATGATGAAAGGCATGGACCTGAAAAGATTTACCACCCTGGAAATAACATTGTACAAAAGCGGCCTGGGATTAAGCCCCAGGGGCGCGGTGGAATACAGCCAGACACCCAGGGGAAAGCCCATGACAGAAGCCAGTATGGTCGACGCCAGGGTCATGTAGAGGGTTTCCGCCGTAGGAACGGGAAGCAGGGCCAGTATGCCCCTGAGACCTGCGCTACCCATAGATAAGCTCCTTTGCGGCCTGGGACCGGGGAGCGTCAAAAACCTCGCCCAGTTTGCCTTCTTCGACCAAAGCGCCTTCGTGCAGCACCGCCACATGCTGACAGATTGAACGAATCACCTGCATCTGGTGGGTTATAAGCACCACGGTAATGCGCAGCGCTGACTGGAGATCCTTTATAAGGGCAAGAATAGACCGCGTGGTCTGGGGATCAAGCGCGCTGGTCGCTTCATCACAGAAAAGAACCTCGGGTCCGGCGGCCAGGGCCCTTGCTATGGCGACCCGCTGCTTCTGCCCGCCGGAAAGTTCCTTGAGCAGCGCCTTTTTTTTGTCCGCTATGCCGACCATTTCCAAGAGTTCATCCACCCTTTCGTGTATCGCCTTTTTGGAAAAACCGGCTATTTCCAGAGGATAGCTGATATTACCCAGCACATTGCGGGAAGCAAAAAGGTTGAAATTCTGAAAAATCATGCCCATCTTCCTTCGGCGGAGCAGGAGGTTTTTTCCGTCAAGGAGGTCCACCCGCTCATCCCCATAGTACACAGCTCCCCCGTCAGGGTTCTCCAAAAGGCTCATTATCCTGAGCAGCGTCGATTTACCCGCGCCGCTCTTGCCTATAATGCCGTAGATACTCCCCTGGGGAATGGCAAGACTCACATTCCCCACCGCGGTCACAGGACCGTAACGCTTTGATACCTTGTCAAGACTTATCACTTTAGTTCTCCTATAATTCCTATAGGATTAACTAAAGAATACCATGCCGATTTAATTTCGTCAAGTCGCATTGTAAAAAACTATCCGAATTGGCGTAAAAATGCTAGAATGCATTTATGTATGATTTTACGCCTTTGCGCAGCCAAAACCGTTTGGATTCATCAAAATGGGAACTCATGCGGAAAATAAACCCCGCTCCGGGTCCCGGCATAGTCCCCCTCTCGGTGGCGGACATGGAATTTGCCATAGCCCCGGAAATACGGCAGGGCCTTGCGGAATACCTCGAAAGCTCTGTCCCCGGCTACGGAAACCTCACTCCAGCCTACTATTCGGCCGTCTGTTCCTGGATGAAAAGACGCCGCCGCTGGGAAATTGACCCGGAGTGGATAGTTCCGTCCAACGGCGTGGTGCCCGCCCTGTTCCACTGCGTTGACGCCTTTTCGGAGCCGGGCGGAGGCGTCATCTTTATGCCCCCGGCGTATCCGCCTTTTTACCGGGCCGCCGCCGCAAACCAGCGCAAACCCGTGCTCTGTCCCCTGGTCATACGGAACGGCCGCTATGAAATGGACTTTGAAACCCTCGAAAAACTCCTGGCAGACCCGGCAAACACGGTGCTTCTCTTTTGCAGCCCCCACAACCCCGTCGGGAGGGTATGGGAAAAGGCCGAACTGGAAACACTGGCCGGCCTCTGCCGCAAAAGCGGCGTTACCGTAGTTTCCGACGAAATCCACAACGACCTTATCTTTGATAAAAGGACCCACTTCGTGCTCTCCACAATCAGCGCGGAACTGGCCGAACAAACCGTGGTCTGCACCGCGCCGAGTAAAACCTTTAACACCGCCGGTTTTCAGGCGTCCAATATCATCATCAAAAATCCCCGCCTCAGGGAAAAATACAAAGAAGCGGCCATGAGACGCAGCGCCGGCGTGGAACTCAATGTCATAGGCGCCAAAGCCTGCGAGCTTGCCTATACAAAGGCCGAAGCCTGGCTCGATGAACTACTCCTTGTTCTCGAAGAAAACAGGGACTTTACCGAAGCCTTTATCGCGGCCCGCATACCCGGCATAAAAGTTTTTAAGACAGAAGGAACCTATCTCCAGTGGTGGGACTGCCGGGAGCTCGGCATGGACCACAACGAACTGGAACGTTTTATGACCGAAAAAGCCCTGCTCTTTCTTGACGAAGGCCATATCTTTGGCTCAAACGGCAGAGGCTTTGAGCGGATAAATCTTGCCGCCCCCCGTTCTATTCTTGAAGAAGCCCTTCTGCGGCTTGAAAAGGCGGTCAGGGAGCTAAGGAGCGTTTGAATGGATTTTTTTGGATTTACCGCGGCAACCGCGGAACAGGGAAACGCGAAGATTCCCCTGCGGGGCGAAGTACGGGTCGAGGATACCTGGGATCTTTCAAAACTTTTTTCTGATAACGCGGCCTGGGACAAGGGGCTTGCCGAATACGAGGCGGCGGCGGAAAAAATCGCCGCGTTCCGGGGAACTTTGGGAAAGTCGGCGGAGAATCTTGCCGGCTACCTTGATTTTATAGCCGGGCTTGGCCTGCTTGAGGAAAGGCTTGGGTATTACGCGGAACTGAGACAGACCGAAGATGAAGGTTCGAGCGCGGCGCGGAGCATGAACGGCCGCTTTGTTATGGCCGGGGCAAAGGTCCAGGCGGCGTCCTCCTGGGCGGCCCCCGAGATACAGGCCATAGCGGATAACGACATGGAGGCCTTTCTTGACCATCCCCGCATGGCCGATTACCGGGTCTACCTTAAAAAGCTGCTCCGCTTTAAGCCCCATATCCTGGGCGAAAAAGAAGAACGCATACTGGCGCTTCACGCCGAGGGCGAGCACGCGCTCCAGGAAACTTTTTCTGTTTTGACCAATGTGGATTTTGATTTCGGCGTTATAAGCACGGAGCGGGGATCGCGGCCCCTCTCGCAGTCAAGCTGGTCCGTTTTTATGGAAAGCCCCGACCGGGACTTGCGGAAAAAAACATATAAACAATTCTACGGCGTTTTTGCCGCCCACAAGACAAGCCTTGCGAGCCTTTACTCAGGTTCGGTAAAGCAGGATGTAATTAACGCCCGCATACGGGGCTTTTCCTCGGCCAGGGCGGCGGCCCTCTTTCCTGACAAGGTAAGCGAGACTGTATACGACAATCTGGTTGATACGGTGGGCCGGAGTCTTGCGCCCCTGCACCGTTACTACGAACTGCGAAAAAAAGTTCTCGGCCTTGACGAACTGAGGCACTACGATGTTTATGTGCCCCTGGCAGGCAGGGCTGCTTCAAAAATAAGCTGGAATGAAGCGGTGGACCTTGTATCACAGGCCCTTGCCCCGCTGGGGGACGAGTATGTGGGCGTTCTGCGCAACGGACTCCTTGGCCGCTGGGCCGACCGCTACGAAAACCGGGGTAAGCGTTCCGGGGCTTTTTCGGCGGGGAGTTATTCCGGCGACCCCTATATACTGATGAACTATAAAGAAGATTCCATACGGGATGTCTTTACCCTGGCCCATGAGGGGGGACACTCAATGCATTCCTACTACTCGGCCAAATCAAATCCCTTTATGCAGTACAACTACACCATTTTTGAGGCGGAAGTGGCCAGCACCTTTAACGAAGAACTGCTGTACCGCTGTCTTTTGTCCAGGGCGGAAACCAGGGAGATGAAACTCTACCTGGTCAACAAGCGCACTGACGAACTGCTTTCGACCCTGTACCGCCAGACCATGTTTGCCGAATTCGAAAAGAAAAGCCACGAGCTTGAAGAAGCGGGAACGCCCCTCACCGCGGATCTGCTGCGTTCAGAGTACCGCGGCCTTCTCGAAAAATATTTTGGCAAGGCTATGGTACTGGAGGAAGAAAGCGATATCGAAGGACTCCGCATACCGCATTTTTACCGGGCCTTTTATGTGTATAAATACGCCACAGGCATCTCGGCGTCCCTGGCCCTTGCCGAAAGGGTTCTTGCGGGCGGAAAAGCCGAGCGGGATGATTACTTTGCCTTCCTCAAGTCAGGCGGCTCACGCTTTCCCATCGACGCCCTCAAGATCGCCGGTGTGGATATGTCCTCCCCCGCCCCGGTAGAAGCGGCCTGCGCCGCGTTCTCGGGGCTTGTTGAGGAACTGGAAGGGCTTTTGAACTGAGGCGTCCTAGAGTCCCGCCACGTACTCCCTGACCGCCGAAACGGTAAAGTCAATATCGGGGCGGGAGACGCCGTTATGGGTAACCATGCGGTAAAAGCCGCCGCGGTCTTCGGATGTCTTGATGTTCTTTTTGGCAAGAAAAGAGACAAAGTCCGCCGAATTAAATCCCGGAATAGAGGTCTCCCAGAACACCATGTTAATTTGAATTTTTTCTTCGCTGACTTTTATGCCGGGGATTTCGGCGAGTTTCTTTCCCAGATACTTCGCGTTCTCATGGTCCTCCCCAAGGCGTTTTGACATTTTTTCTATGGCGATGATGCCCGCCGCGCCAAGTATACCGGCCTGCCGCAGACCGCCGCCAAGCACCTTGCGGTTCTGCCTTGCCCGCTCTATAAATTCCCCGGTTCCGCAGAGCAGGGAACCCACCGGTGCGCAGAGTCCCTTGGACACGCAGAACATTACCGAGTCGGCGCAGGCCGCAAGTTCCCCGGGCTCCACGCCCAGGCTCAGGGCGGCGTTAAAGATACGGGCGCCGTCAAGATGTACCTTGAGCCCCAGCTCCCAGGCTGTCTCCGCCGCGTCTTTCATGGTTTTAAGGGGAACCACAGTTCCGTTACAGAGGGCGTTTTCGAGGCAGAGGAGGCTGGTACGGGGAAAATGAATTTCCCTGGGACGGACAAGGCGGCGCACGTCGTTGCTGTACAGCAGCTGGTCTCCGTTGTCAACCAGGGCATAGCCCACCTGGGAAAGCCTTGCCGCCGCTCCCGCTTCATAATGAACAATATGGCTTTGGACCCCCGCTATAATCTCGTCTCCGCGCTGGGTATGGGTCATAATACCCAACTGATTACCCTGTGTTCCCGAAGTAACAAACAGAGCCGCTTCCTTGCCCATAACCCGGGCGGCCAGGGCTTCCAGACGGTTCATGGTAGGGTCATCGCCGTACACATCATCGCCGACTTCCGCTCCGGCCATGGCTTCGCGCATTTCCTGAGTGGGCTGGGTAACCGTATCACTCCGTAAATCAATAATTCCCATTGTTTTCTCCTGTTGTATCAACAAGCTACTATACCATTAAACGCTTTCCCGGTATACTGGCAGCACTAACTTTATGAGGAACAATCATTAACGCTCCGCGTTACTGTTCGATATATTTGCGGCTCACGCCGCCTAAAAAGGAGTTATATATCCATGATTCGAGGTGGAGATATAGTCAAAGGAAGCTGCCTGCTTCAGAAAGGGCAGCCTTTTCTTGTGGTGGAACGGGAATTTCACAATCCCGGCAAGGGAACAGCCATAGCCCGCGTTAAAATGAAGAGTATCAAGGACGGTTCCGTGCTGACCCTGACCATTCCTACCCAGCAGGAAGTGGAGGACGCCCAGGTTGACATACACAGTTGCCAGTACCAGTACGCCGACCAGGACCATTACCATTTTATGGACGGCGAAACCTTTGACCAGCACGAAGTGCCCATAGCCGGTATGGAGGATAAAAAATACTACCTCAAGGACGGCGAAAGTTACGATCTTACCATCTGGGAAGGAAAGGTTATCGACATCAAGATTCCCTACAAGGTTGTTTTTATCGTAGCCGAGTCCGAGAATTATGTTAAAGGCGACACCGTGTCAGGCGCAACCAAACCCATAACGACCGAAACGGGCCTTACCGTGCGGGTTCCCCTCTTTATCAAGCAGGGTGAAAAGATTCTTGTAAACACAGAAACCAACGAATACGTCGAACGAGTCAATAGTTAGTGTCTGTCCACAAAGTCGGTTACTTTGCGGACAGACCTTGCATTTTCTCGCCTAAAGGCTGCGAAAATGCGGTTTTCAAGGAAGTCGCGGACCTACGGTCCGAGTCCATAATGTGT
>JAIRTD010000103.1 GCA_031255115.1 Spirochaetaceae bacterium
TTGTTTTTTCTTGTCAAGTTGAATTATCGCCTGCCCGGTAGCGCCTTCGTAGATAATAATATTGTCAGTATTAACACCGTAAGATTGAAGCAGAGGAAGAAGAAATTCTCCGTCTTTGCCAATTTTACCCGCTATATGAACCGGCAGCCCTGCCTTTGCGAGAGAAGCGGCCTGATTGGCGCCCTTGCCGCCGGTACTTTTTTGAAGAGCCGTACTGCCTATCGTCTCTCCCGGATAGACAATATGATCTACCGAAAAGGTAAAATCAATATTAAGGGACCCCAAAACGAGTATGGTTATATTTTCTTTACGCTGTTCCGGCATACCATTCTCGTAAGACGAAATAAAAATACGATGCCGGCAAGGCATGCAATTGCTTTGCCAACCTGTTTGGCCCCGTGGTTATTTCCCGGCTGTTTCGGTCCGGTCGGATTTAACGGCGGCCAGTTTCAATCTAATCTGTTCCGCCGTGTACCCTTGCTCCATGAGTTCCAGGACGGTGTTTTCGCCTTCTTCGCGGCCTATTTCGCGGCCTTCTTCGCGGCCCTTTTCCTGGCCTTCTTTGCGGCCCTTTTCCCAGCCTTCTTCACGGCTTTCTTCCTGCCAGACTTCTCTGGCGTCATCCCAATTCCACTCGGTTAAAAGCATATTGATTACCTCCGTCGGCCCTTAAAAAGGACATCTTCCAGGGTGTTGATGGTAACCGGAACATCAGGCGACAGCGCGACACCCGCTATAGCCCCATATAGTTCCCGCAGTGTATCGGGATCGCTAAAGAGCAATGAGAATACGCTGTCCTTGTATTCACGGTTTGTGGCCATGATTTTCCTCTCGTCTAATGTTATAGACGAATTTTGCGTGAAATTCAATTATGCCATTGGGCTTTTTAACAAGCGCCTGGTTCTAAAATAACGCTATTTGAAGGTGTATTTTTCCTGGGGGTAGTGGAGTATCCGCGGAGCGGAGCCGGAACGCAGGTGGCCCTGTTTCTGGGTTTGTTGTTTTTTCTCCTTTAGAATTGTATATTTTTCCGTTTTCCTGTATAAATATGTACATTACGGGAGTCATCATGGGTGAAGTGTGCAAGGGGGGCGGGCCCCGGGGTTTATACGATGGGGAATTTGAGCATGACGCGTGCGGTATTGCGTTTGTAGCGGATATTAAGGGGCGAAAATCCCATGCTATACTTGAGCGGGGGCTTGAGGTTCTGGAGAGAATGGAGCACCGGGGCGCGGAGAGCGCTGATAACAAGACCGGTGACGGCGCGGGGCTGCTTATGCAGCTTCCCCATGAGTTTTACCGCAGGCTGAATCCTGCTCTGGGTAATCCGGGAAGCTATGGAACCGGTTTGCTTTTTCTTCCCGGAAAGGGGGGGGCGCTTTCCGGCGGACATGACGCGCTTTGCGCGGCGATTCAGGCGCGCTTTGGGGAGCTTGCTTCTTCGCTTGGTCTTGTGGCGCAGTCCTGGCGGGATGTGCCGGTTGACGCTTCCAATATTGGCATTATGGCGGCTTCGGCTGAACCTTGTATCAGGCAGGTTTTTGTGCTTCCCGGGGACGGGTTTGTGTCCGGTTCGGACGGAGAGGGCGGGGTTCCTGATCTGGAATTTGCCCTGTATTTGCTCCGCAAAAAATTCGAAAAGGCGCTCAGGGAGGAAGAGGCTTTTTCCGGGGTGGAGAACTGCTATTTTCCTTCGCTTTCTTCCCGCACGGTGGTGTACAAGGGCATGCTCATGTCAAGTCAGCTTAGGGCGTATTATCCTGAGCTTGGAGACGCTCTTATAAAGACTGCCGTGGCTTTGGTTCATTCCCGTTTTTCGACCAATACCTTTCCGGCCTGGCCTTTGGCCCAGCCTTTCCGTATGCTGGCGCATAACGGAGAGATTAATACCATCAAGGGGAACCGGTTCTGGATGGCGGCCAGGGAGGCGCTTTTTGCCCATCCCCGCTTTGGCGTTCATCTGCGGGAAATCTGTCCTGTTCTGGAAGACGGGGCCAGTGATTCGGCGAGCCTTGATAATGCCCTTGAGCTTTTGGTTATGTCGGGCCGCAGTCTTCCCCATGCCCTGATGATGTTGATTCCCGAATCCTGGAATGACCGTAATCCCATACCGCCTGAACTTAAATCGTTTTACGAATACCATGCCTGCGTGATGGAGCCCTGGGACGGGCCCGCTTCGCTGGTTTTTTGCGATGGCCGTTATGTCGGCGGGACCCTTGACCGGAACGGGCTGCGGCCTTCCCGTTATACGGTAACGAGGGACGATCTTATTGTCATGGCTTCCGAGACGGGGGTGCAGGATTTTAAGGGCAAGGATGTGGTGTACAAGGGGCGTCTTCTTCCGGGGAAGCTCCTGCTTGTTGATCTGGAGCAGGGACGCATTATTCCTGATGCCGAAGTCAAGGAAAGCATCTGCGGCCGCCGTCCTTACAGCGAATGGGTGCGGGATCATACCCTGCTTCTCAGGCAGGACCATGACACGGTCGCCGGAGCGCCGGATATTTTTGCTTCAGCCGCTTCGGGCAAGGCGGAGGATGAATTTTTAACAGAAAGATCCATATTCTTTATGGAACGGGCGCTGGGGTATACCAGGGAGGACCGGGATACGCTGCTTCTTTCCATGGCGGCCTCCGGGCAGGAGCCGACCAGTTCTATGGGGACCGATACGCCGCTGGCAATATTCTCGGACAAGAGCCAGCGGGTCTATGCATACTTTAAGCAGATTTTTGCACAGGTGACCAATCCTCCTATTGATTCAATACGGGAAGACCTGGTGATGACTCTGACCAGTTTTGCCGGTCCCCAGGCCACTCTGCTTGACGAGACAGCGCAGCACTGCCACCGTATCAAGGTTCTTAATCCCATCATCACCGAAGAAGACCTGGAGCAGCTTGGTTCCCTTAAAGACAGGGCCTTTGTTCTAAAAACCCTGGACGCCAGTTTTGCGGTTAATGAAGGGGACGCCGGGGAAGCCGGTAAAGGAGAAGCCGAGGAAGCCGGTAAAGGGGAGGAAAAATCCGCCGCGCCGGAGGCTGTTTCGGCGCTGGAGGCCGCTCTCAGGCGCTTGGTTGACGACGCGATTAAAGCCCTTGACGAGGGCGCTTCGCTTTTGGCGCTTTCTGACCGGCGGGCCCTTGATCCCGAAAGCGGCCGCGTTGCCATACCGGCACTGCTTGCTGTTGGTGCGGTTCATCACGGGCTTATCAGGGCCGGAAAACGCATGGGCGTTTCTCTGATTACAGATTCAGCCGAGCCAAGGGAAGTCATGCACTTTGCCCTGCTTTTTGGGTATGGCGCGGATCTTATTCTTCCCTACGGCGCTCTTGCCGTCATAGGATCCATCTGCCGGGGCAGCGATTCCGGCAGGGCCGGGAACTATGCCCAGGCCCGGAAAAATTATCTTAAAGGGCTTCAGAAGGCCATACTCAAAATCATGTCCAAGATGGGAACCAGTACGCTTAGGTCTTATAGGGGCGCTCAGATTTTTGAGGCGGTGGGCCTTGGGGAGCAGGTCATTGATCTGTGTTTTAGGGGAACGGTAAGCCGTATAGGCGGCGTGGGTTTTGCCGGGCTCGAAGAAGAAGTTCTTTCCCGCTGGCGTGAGGCGAAAAAACTATGGGAAGAAAGCCGGACGCCGCTTGATTTTCTCCTTGCCGGAGACGGCCAGTACCGCTGGCGAAAGCATGGCGAGAGGCACGCCTGGAATCCCGACGCCATTTATCTCCTCCAATGGGCGACCCGGTCGGGGGATTATGCCAAGTTTAAGCAGTTTACCGAAGCGGCTAACGCCCTTAACCGGAGCCCCCATGTGATACGGGGCCTTCTGGATTTTGCGGACGCTTCTCGTGAAGGGCCCGCAGGGCCCGTTCCCCTGGAAGAAGTCGAAAGCGTCGAAGAGATCATGAAGCGTTTTACCACCGGCGCAATGTCCTTTGGTTCTATCTCAAAGGAAGCCCACGAACCCATAGCCGCGGCGATGAACTCCATGAAGGGAAGGTCCAATTCGGGCGAGGGCGGCGAGGACCCCGAACGTTTTGCCGTGCGGCCTGACGGAAGCTGGGCCCGGAGCGCCATCAAGCAGGTGGCTTCGGGCCGTTTTGGCGTAACCAGTGATTATCTTGCCAATGCCATTGAGCTTCAGATTAAAATAGCCCAGGGCGCAAAACCCGGCGAGGGCGGCCAGCTCCCCGGCCACAAGGTGGATGTGGTCATAGGCAGGACCAGACATTCCACGCCTGGCGTAACCCTGATAAGTCCGCCGCCTCATCATGATATTTATTCTATAGAAGATTTGGCGGAACTTATCTTTGATCTTAAAAACGCCAATCCCCAGGCCCGTATCAGCGTTAAGCTGGTATCCGAAAGCGGCGTGGGTACGGTTGCCGCCGGAGTTGCCAAGGCCCACGCGGACAATATCCTTATCTCAGGCTATGACGGTGGAACCGGGGCCAGCCCCCAGAGTTCCATTCGCCACGCCGGCCTGCCCTGGGAGCTGGGTCTTTCGGAAACCCATCAGGTTCTGGTTCGCAACGGACTGCGGGGCAGGGTAAAACTGATGACCGACGGCCAGCTTAAAACAGGCCGCGACATAGTCATAGCCGCTATGCTGGGCGCTGAGGAATTCGGCTTTGGCACCTCGACGCTTATTGTTATGGGCTGCGTGATGATGCGCAAGTGCCACGAAAACACCTGTCCCATGGGAGTTGCCACCCAGGACCCGGAACTCCGCCGCCGTTTTTCGGGCAAGAGTGAATACCTGGTCAACTTTTTTAGATTCCTTGCCCAGGAAACTAGGGAGATTATGGCAAGTCTCGGTTTTAAGACCTTTAATGAACTTGTGGGCCGCTCCGACCTTCTTGTTCCCCGGAAGAGCGAGAAGGCGAAAAGCGCCGGCCTTGACCTGAGCCGTCTTCTCCACCGGGAAGAAGGCCCTGACTATGTGCCCGGCGGCAGGGCCCGGTACTGCTGCCAGGACCAGATACACAAGATAGAAAAGGTTTTGGACCGGACCCTAATTGAAAAATGCGCCGGAGCTCTGGACCGCAAGACGCCGGTTTCGGTGCAGACTGCTGTGCGCAATACCGACCGCGCCGTAGGCGCCATGCTCTCTTATGAAGTGTCCCGCCGTTACGGAGGACAGGGGCTGCCTGAAAATTTTATCACTGTTGATTTTTCCGGTTCCGCCGGGCAGAGTTTTGGCGCCTTTCTTGCCAGGGGTATCACCTTCCGCCTTTCCGGCGACGCCAACGACTATTTGGGCAAGGGGCTTTCGGGCGGCCGTATCGTGGTATATCCTCCTGAGGGTTCGGCTTTTAAGGCCAACGAGAACATCATCATCGGCAATACCGTGCTTTACGGCGCTACTTCGGGAGAACTGTATGTTTCGGGCGTTGCCGGGGAACGTTTCTGCGTGCGGAATTCCGGGGTCAACGCCGTGGTCGAAGGAACAGGCGATCACTGCGCCGAGTATATGACCGGCGGCAGGATTATTGTTCTGGGCCCTGTGGGGCGGAATTTTGCCGCCGGTATGTCGGGAGGCATAGCCTATGTGTTTGACCGCCGGGGTGATTTTGACTTCTACCTCAATAAAGGCATGGTTGAACTTTCCGGCCTGGACAACGAAGAGGACGAAAAATTTGTCAAAGAAATGATACAAAATCATGTGTACTGGACCGGTTCGGTCTGGGCAAAGGGCATACTTGATTCCTGGAAGGAGAACAAGGCCCTCTTTGTCAAAGTGTTGCCGGTCGAATACAAACGCGCCCTCCAGCAGATGAAACTGGCCGAGCTTGACCGCAGGCTCCTTGATATCAGAGAACAGGAGGACATTGCTGTCAGGGCTTAAACCTGTCAGCAGTAAGTGGAGAAAAACATGGGCGACCCCAGGGGATTTTTAAAGATAAAGCGCAGGGTCTCAGGCTACCGGCCTGTGGAGGAGCGCATAAACGATTACAGCGAAGTTGAAGTTCAGCTTGCCGACGATGAGAGAATGCTCCAGGCAGCGCGCTGCATGGACTGCGGCGTACCTTTCTGCCACTGGGCCTGCCCGGTTTCCAATGTAATGCCTGAATGGCAGGACCGGCTGTTCAGGGGCGACTGGAAGGGCGCATGGGCAATTCTTGAGGATGCCAATCCCTTTCCTGAATTTACCGGCAGGGTTTGTCCGGCGCTCTGCGAAGCGTCCTGTGTGCTGGGAACCAATGACGAACCGGTAACCATCAGGCAGAATGAACTTGCCGTTATCGAAAAGGCCCATGAGCTTGGCCTGGTCAGGCCCAGGCCGCCCAAAAAGCGGAACGGAAAAAAAGTCGCCATTGTCGGCGCAGGGCCTTCGGGGCTGGCCGCGGCCTACTACCTCAACCGGGCGGGGTTTTCGGTCAGCGTGTACGAAGGGGACCGGAAACCCGGCGGGTATCTGCGCTACGGTATTCCTGACTTTAAGCTGGACAAGAGTTTTATTGACCGCCGTATAGCGCTTATGGAAGCCGAAGGGGTAAAGTTCATCACCAGCGCCCGCATAGGTTCTGGCCGTTTTGGTTTTGGGACTGCCGGGGACAATACCCAGCTTATCAGGGCCGGCGAACTGGAATCGTCCTTTGACCTGGTACTCCTCACTATAGGGGCCCGGGAAGCGCGGGACATGCAGATACCCGGCAGGGAACTTTCGGGTATAGTGCAGGCCCTGGATTATCTTTCTCTCCAGAACAGGATCAATGCGTCTGAGCGTTCCGGCGTTGAGCCAATAAACGCCTACGGAAAACAGGTGCTGGTCATAGGCGGCGGTGATACCGGATCCGACTGTGTAGGGACCGCAAACCGCCAGGGTGCCCGGCAGCTTACCCAGATTGAAGTGCTGCCCAAGCCGCCCGAACACCGGGGCTCTGGGGAACCCTGGCCCCTGTGGCCCAAGGTGCTTAAAACTTCGAGTTCCCACCTCGAAGGCGGCGAAAGGCTCTGGTCCGTTAATTCAAAATCCTTTAAGGGAAAGAACGGCAGGGTCGAAGCAGTGGCGGGGTGCAAAGTTGAATGGACCACAAAGGACGGCCGTCTGGTGATGAACGAGGTCCCCGGTTCTGAATTTGAAATCGCCGCTGATTTGGTGCTTTTGGCCATGGGTTTTACCCATGTCGTACAGGACGGGGCTGTGGCCGATTTTGGCCTTGACACCGATGAACGGGGTAATATACGCACCAGGGGGAGCTTTCTTACCTCCAACCCCAAGGTATGGGCCGCCGGTGATTCCCGCCGGGGGGCGAGTCTTGTGGTACACGCCATAGCCGACGGCAGGGCCGCCGCCGAAGCCATTATCAGGAGTTTGTAGTTTCAGTTGGCGTTCTCCACCGGAGTATTTGATGGAAGTTTCTAAACAGCAGGATGCAAAATACGACCAGATGACCAAAACTCCGGTAGAAAAACTGGTCTGTGCCCTTGCCGTTCCTTCAATAATAATCATGATGATTTCCGCCCTGTACAATATGGCGGATACGTACTTTGTAGCCGCCCTGGGAACCAGCGCCATAGCCGGGGTCGGCGTCGTGTTTCCGCTCATGACCATTATTCAAGCTTTGGGGTTTTTCTTTGGGCATGGTTCGGGCAGTTATATAGCCCGGCAAATGGGGGCCCGGCGTGCGGGGCAGGCTTCACGCATGGCGGCTACCGGCTTTGTCATCGCGCTGCTGTTTGGCGTCCTGATTTCGCTGTCCGGAACAGGTTTTATAAAGCGTCTCGCGGAAATCCTCGGTTCTACCGAAACCATACTGCCCTATGCCTGTGATTATATGTTCTTTATACTTCTTGGCTCTCCCTGGATGCTAGGGGCCATTACCCTTAATTGCCAGCTCAGATACCAGGGCAATGCCATATCAGGGCTTATAGGCATGACCAGCGGCGCGCTTTTGAATATAGCCCTGGACCCCCTTCTGATCTTTGTCTTCAAG
>JAIRTD010000112.1 GCA_031255115.1 Spirochaetaceae bacterium
TTTGAAATCCATCGTATGATGCTGGAAGATACGGACTACTGCGATCCGGTTAGCGAGCTCATCAAGACTGAAAAGGTTTGCGCCGAGTACGCCGTCAATACCGCCGGTTCCCGGCTGGCCCAGGATTTTGCCGACATGGACGACGAGTACATGAAAGCCCGGGCCATCGACGTGTATGACGTTTCCAAACGGGTGATAGAAATACTGTCCGGCGAAGGACAGGCCCTTGACCGGGGCAATGATCCGGCGATCCTTGCCGCCGACGACTTTACCCCCAGTGAGACCGCCCAGCTTGACCGGAGCAAGGTCCTTGCCCTGGTGTCCCGGCAGGGAGCGGCCAACTCCCACACGGCGATTTTCGCCCGCACCATGGGAATCCCGGCGATCATCGGTTTTGGCGCCTTTCTCACCGACGATCTTTCCGGGAAAGAAGTGATACTGGACGGCGATACCGGAACCCTGTACGCGGAGCCGGACCCGGAAATCATAAAAACCCTGGAAGAAAAAAAAGTAGCGCTGCAGAAAGAAAAAGAAAAACTTGAAAAATTGCGGGGCAAGCCCACCTGTACCAGCGGCGGCAGGAAGATAAAACTTTTTGCCAACATCGGTTCGGTGAGCGATGCCGACGCCGCCCGGGCCGGGGACGCCGAAGGGGTAGGACTTTTCCGCAGCGAGTTTCTTTATTTAGGCAGAAATGATTATCCCGACGAAGACACCCAGTACGGAAGCTACCGGAAGGCCCTCGAAAAAATGGGAGGCCGGGAGGTGGTAATCCGCACGCTGGACATCGGGGCCGACAAACAGGCGGATTACTTCAATCTGCCGAAGGAGGAAAACCCCGCCCTGGGCATGAGGGCGATACGTATCTGCCTTACCCGGCCGGATATTTTCAAAACCCAATTACGGGCCATCTACCGGGCTTCGGTCCACGGCAGCGCCGCCATTATGTTTCCCATGATCACTTCCCTTGACGAACTGCGCCGGGCAAAGAAAATAGCACAGCAGGTCCGTGAATCACTGGCGGCGGACAATATTCCTTTTGACAATGCAGTCCCCATCGGTATCATGATTGAAACCCCGGCCTCGGCAATTATCAGCGATGTGCTGGCGGCGGAATCTGATTTTTTCAGCATCGGTACCAACGACTTAACCCAATACACCCTGGCCATTGACCGGCAGAACGATTCAATCGCCGCCTTCTGCGACATCCATCACGAATCAATACTGCGGCTCATCAAGCTGACCTGTGATAACGCCCACAAAGCGGGTATCTGGTGCGGCATCTGCGGCAGCCTGGGCGCGGATACGGCGCTGACTAAAACCTTTGTCGAAATGGGCATTGATGAACTTTCGGTGGAACCATCCCGGATACTCAAATTGCGCTCGATTATCGCGGAATGTTGAATCTCCTTGAATGGGTGATTGACCGGTGTACCGGTCGCTCTCCCGATAAATTCACCTTGCTGCAAGTATACGCTTTTTCATCACCACAAAATGCCGCTCTTCATCAAGAAAGGGAACGGGGCAGGGCAGCAGTTCCCAGGGCGGGTACTGGCCCTGCAGGGCGTTTCTTTCTTTTTCAATTTTTTCTTGCTTTCCTTTATAGGCGGTGAGTATGCCTTCCGGCATGAGGATGCGCAGCATGTTTTTAAGGGCCTTGTCTGTAAGAGGCATAAAGGCGCGGGATGTAACAAGACCAAAGCGCGTTGGGGCGGCCTGTCCCAGGCTGGTTTCTTCCAGGCCGGCGTTTTTAAGTCCCAGCACGGCGAGGGTGTTTCTCAAGAACCCCGCCCGTTTTCCCATGCGTTCTATGAGGGTGATCTGTATATCAGGCAGGGCTATGGCCAGGGGTATGCCGGGAAGCCCCGCGCCCGAGCCGAGATCGGCAAGGGTCAGGGACGGAGCTTCTTTTGCTAAACGGCGTATACAGCCCAGGGGGGCAAGGGAATCAAGGATATGCCTGACTACAAGTTCTTCCCTGGTACGGGCGCCGACCAAACCGTAGGCGGCGTTGAAAAGTTCAATTTCGTTTATATATGCGTCAAGGGTTTTGCGAATTATTTCTGAACGGCCTTTGAAGGCCGCTT
Source organism: Spirochaetaceae bacterium (assembly GCA_031255115.1). Lineage (GTDB taxonomy): Bacteria > Spirochaetota > Spirochaetia > Treponematales > Breznakiellaceae > JAIRTD01. The sequence goes on from JAIRTD010000112.1 coordinate 2,088, forward strand.
TAATATCCTGGTCCGAGTTTTCCAGGGCGGAAAGCCCTGCCTCAAGTTTATCCATTGCGCTCTTTCATTTTTCTGAAAGCATCGGCAAACGGATTGTACATGGTTCCGTCATCTGTCTGCGCCCTGTCTGCTGTCTGCGTCCTGCCCTGCCGCGCGGCGTTTTCCGGCTGCCGCTTCCCCTTCCGCAACGGAACGCGTTGTTCTTCATCATGCCGCTTGCCATCGTGTTTCTCTCCTTCGCGCCGTTCGTGTTTTGGCCTGAAGCCTTTGTCCGGGGCCTTCCCGCCATCCGCGAAATTTTCGGGGGACGGCTTTGCTGTTTTCGCGCCGCTTCCCGCTTCCCGCTTCCGCGAAAGGCTGATGCGCTTCCGGTCTTTGTCCAGGGCAATTATGCGAAATTCGAGAACATCGCCTACTTTGACAAGGTCCATTGGGTCCTTTACATACTGGTCGCTTAATTCGGAAATATGAACCAGGGCGGTTTCTTTTATTCCAAGATCAACAAAGGCGCCAAAGTCAACCACGTTTTTGATTTTGCCGGTGATGGTCATTCCCTCGCTCAGGTCCTCAAACGAGACGACACCTTTTTGAAGTATGGGTTCAGGATAATCGTCCCTGGGGTCCCGGTTCGGCTTCAGGAGTTCTTCTACTATATCTTTGATGGTAGCGTCTCCTATGCTGTGTTCCTTCTTGAGCCTGTCCAAAAGTTCCCCGTCAGGCCGCCCGCCCTGAGCGTCTGAAGCCTGACCGCCGGTTATGGTAACGGTGTTTCCCGCGGCAAGCTGTTCCCGTATTTCCCTCGCCGCGGCGTAGTTTTCAGGATGAACCCAGGTATTGTCCAGGGGGTCGTCGCTTTCCGGTATTTTAAGAAAGCCCGCGCACTGTTCGTAACTTTTCGGCCCCATGCCCGGAACAGCAGTCAGTTCGTCCCTGCTCGAAATCCTGCCTTTTTCTTCCCGGTACCTGACGATTTTTCTTGCCAGGGCCGCGTTGATCCCTGACACATATTTAAGCAGCGAAACACTTGCCGTATTAAGATTAACGCCAACGCTGTTCACTACTGAGGAAACAACTTCGTCAAGGCTTTCGGAGAGTTTTTTCTGGTTCACATCATGCTGATAAAGGCCAACGCCTATGGATTTGGGATCGATTTTGACCAGCTCGGAAAGAGGATCCTGGAGGCGGCGGCCTATGGAAACCGCGCCCCGTATGGTAAGGTCAAGGCCGGGGAATTCTTCCCTGGCTATGTCGCTGGCTGAATATACCGAAGCGCCGTCCTCGTCCACTACGGTGTACAGCGTTTCAAGCTTGTTTTCGTTTATTACCTGCGAGACAAGTTCCTGCACTTCCCGGGAACCGGTTCCGTTCCCCACGGCAATGAGTTCTATCTGATAATCCCTGATGCCTTCCAGGATAAGCCGTTTTGCTTCTTCCTGTTTGTGGTTGTATATAACACAATGCCCCAGATACTTTCCCGTATCATCGAGAAACGCGCACTTGGTCCCGGTGCGTATACCCGGATCAATACCCATCACCCTGGTTCCCTTGATAGGTTTTTGGAGAAGAAGGTTCTTTAGATTCCCGCTGAATACCGAAATCCCGTGCTCATCGGCGCTGTCGCTCTGATCGCCCCTGAGTTCTCTGATAATGGCCGGAGAAAGCAGCCGCTTGAGGCCATCCTCAATGGCAGTCCTGTGGTACTCATTATGAAGGGAATATTTTTTCTGAAGCATGCCCGCTGCTGTTTCTTCATCCACGTCAATGCTTACTTCCAGAGCGTCTTCCCGCTCACCCCGGTTGATGGCAAGAATACGATGCGGCCTGATTTGGGAAAGCGCCTCCTTATAATCCCAGTACATCTGATAGGTCGATGTTTTTTTCGCTTCCTCATCGCCTTTTCCCTTAACCAGCACCGCGCCGTCAAAAACATAGAAAGCCTTTATTTCCGAACGGTTCCCGGTATCCTGGGCAGTTTCTTCGGCAATGATATCCATAGCGCCCTGCAAAGCGTCTTCGACAGACAGCACGGCAAGTTCAGGCGGCGTATCCGCCCCGCTTATATAATCCGCCGCCTTTGCAAGAAGAGCTTTGGCCTCAAGCTCCTTCATGGCCGCAGCCAGACCCTCAAGGCCCTTTTCGAGCGCAACCATACCCCGGGTTTTCTTTTTTCGTTTATAAGGAGCGTAAATATCCTCAAGTTCAGCCAACGTAGCGGCTCTGGTAATGTTCCCGTAAAGCGTTTCGGTAAGTTTTCCCTGCCCCCAGATGCCCCGTATAATTTCCATACGTCTGGTTTCGAGATTCCTTAAGCTTCCAAGCAAATGCTCAATATCCCTGACTTGAACTTCGTCAAGCCCCCCGGTCCTTTCTTTCCGGTACCGGGCAATAAAAGGAACCGTGCTTCCCTCAGCCAAAAGCTCCGCCGCCGCCTTGACCTGAACTTCTCTGATGTCCAGTACAGAAGCAGCCCGCTCTACCAGCGCGCGCTCGTCAAGCGTGAGCGCTTCAATGAATTCTTCGGTAAATTCCATACGGAATTGTATCAGGAGAAGCAATAAAAAATCTAGAGAACCAGGAAGGGGACGCAGCTCCTTTGCTTCTAAACTCCGGACTTGAAATAATGGCGCATAACTCACATTAAATCTATAGAGTATAAAACTTATTCCGGAGTTTTCGAAGCGCTGTTTTACAGCTTTTCTATTTCCTCCAGAGAAAGCTGCGTATACGAACGTATCTGTTCGGGGTTAAGGCCGTCCCTTTTCATGTTCCGGGCAGCCTCCAGTTTTTCCTGATGCGCCTTTTGAGCAGCCTCAGCCAAAGCTTCGGCCTTACCTTCCAGTCGGCCCTCAGCAAGCCCCTCCTGACGGGCATCTACCAGGGAACTCTGTAAGTCAAGCTCATATTTAAGTTTGCTTTCCTGCCAGGCCCATTCAGCCTCGTCCCGGCTCAGCGTCAACAGCGTCTCCCCCGCCATCGCTATACCTTCGTCTTCCTTCAATAACTCGTTCACCAGGTCCCTCCTTTCCCGGTCCCCCACATACCGGAAAAATAGCGCCCATTT
>JAIRTD010000115.1 GCA_031255115.1 Spirochaetaceae bacterium
AGGGTAAAGGGCTGGAAATAGCTCCCTTCAAGGGGTTCAACTCCCCAGGCCCTGAAGGTGGCCGCGGCCCAGTATGTGGCCCGGTCATAGCCTATATCGCCTGAGAGCCGTCCTCTAAAGGGCGTGGACGTCAGATTGTCCATGATCTGTGTAGTCTGGTAGACCCACAAGCTTTTTTCCGCAGGGGTCCAGTTATCAGGATCGGCCGGCAGCTTCAATCCGGGTATCTCGACTATCGCATAAGGCTGTTTGTCCAGTAATTCTGATTCCGAACTGCCCGATGACGATGACGACGTATTGGAACAGGCAAAGACCAGGGCAAGCGCCAGGACTCCCAGGATAAATCTTACTTTACCGCTATGGGGAGAGTAGTCTTGCCGGTTAGTTCCGGCTTTCTCAAACAACGATTTAAACCTTTCCTTCATAAAAAGAGACCTCCTCAAGAAACTTCTTGCTCTCCCTCGGCAACGCCGAATCCAGGAAAGCATAAAAAGCATAGAAAAACAGTTATGCAGTGTCAAGTTTCCAAAAAAAAAATCGTTGAATTTATAAAAAAAACGTGTGTTTTTTAAGAAAATACAAGACAAATCAGCGGTTTTGCGTAATCGGGGCGCTAGGGGTCTATGCCCGCGGCTTTTCGCAGGCGTTTTAGCGTGGCCCTGGCTATGGGCCTGGCTTTTTCGGCGCCCTGTTCCAGTATTTTGTCCAGCGCCGCGGGGTCGGCCATGATGGCTTCGAAACGTTCCCGGAGCGGGCTGAGTTCCCGGTTTACCACCCTGAAAAGTTCCTCTTTGGCCTCTCCCCAGCCCATGCCGCCCTGGCGGTAACGGGAAGCAAGGGCAGCCTGTTCATCCTGACTGGCAAAGAGGGCGTACAAAAGATAAATCTGCGAAGTTTCCGGGTCTTTGGGTTCTTCCACGGCCTGGGAATTGGTTACTATACGCATGATGAGCTTGCGGAGCTGTTTTTCCGGGGTAAAGACCGGGATAGTATTATTGTAGCTTTTGCTCATTTTTCTGCCGTCAAGACCGGGGACTACGGCGACCGAATCCTGAACCGCGGCCCGGGGAATCTTGAGGACTTCTTCTTTGTAGTTAAAATTCACCGCCTGGGCTATGTCCTGGGCCATTTCTATATGTTGAACCTGGTCTTTTCCTACAGGAACCACGTCAGAATCAAAGAGCAGTATGTCCGCGGCCATGAGTACCGGGTAGGTAAAGAGGCCCATGTTGACGCCCGCGTCCGGGTCCTCGCCTTTTTCGCTGTTTTCCTGAACCGCGGCCTTGTAGGCGTGGGCCCGGTTCATGAGGCCCTTGCTGGTAAAGGCCATGAGCATGGTGCTGAGTTCAAAGGTTTCGGGGACAGAGCTTTGACGGTAAAAAATCACCTTTTCGGGATCAAGCCCCGCGGCAAGCCAGCCGGCGGCGACTTCCCTGATGTTTGAAGCGAGCTCTTTGGGGTCTTTCATGGTGTTGAGCGCGTGGTAATCGGCGATAAAATAGCGGGCGTCATAGTCTTTTGCCAGATTGAGCGCCGGTTTTATGGCCCCGAAGTAGTTGCCGATGTGGAGTATGCCTGTAGGCTTGATGCCGGTAAGTGAGACCTTCTTCATGTCCTTATCTTAATTTCTCTATGTAAATTGTCAAGCCAATGCGTCATACTATCTATATGAACTATCTTGGAACTATCTTCCGGATTTCAGGCGGCCTTTGTCTTTTCCTTTATGGAATGAAGGTCATGAGCAGCGGTATTCAGCAGGCGGCCGGTTCCAGAATGCGGAAGGTCCTGACTTTTATGACCGGAAACCGTCTTCTGGCGGTTCTTACCGGCGCGGCGGTAACCGCGGTCATCCAGTCATCCTCGGCGACCACGGTCATGGTTGTATCCTTTGTCAATGCCGGGCTTCTCACTTTGAAGCAGGCCATAGGCGTCATCATGGGGGCCAATATAGGCACCACCGTTACCGCCTGGATAGTGTCGCTTATAGGGTTTTCCCTCAATATTTCGGGCCTGGCCCTGCCCGCGGTGGGCCTGGGTTTTATCCTTGGGATTATCAAGTGGAAACACCAGAACCTGGGAGAAGCCATACTTGGCTTTGGCCTGCTTTTTTTGGGTCTTGATTTTCTTACCAAGTCTATGCCAACTCTTTCTCCTGACGCCCTTGCGTTTATGGCGGATCTTTCCGGCAAGGGCCTTGCCTCGCTCCTCACCGGAACCGCGGCAGGTCTTGTAATGACCCTCATCACCCACTCGTCCAGCGCCTCTACGGCCATCATGCTGACCATGGCCCACAGCGGCCTGCTCCCCTACCGTATGGCCGCGGCCATGATACTGGGCGCGAATATAGGGACCACCATAGACGCCGCTCTGGCCGCCATAGGGACAAAGTCCGCCGCAAAACAGGCGGCCCTGGTTCACGTGCTCTTTAATGTAATCGGAACCGTGTGGGCCATCTTCCTCTTTACCCCCCTCCTGGGCCTGGTGGATATTCTTACCCCCCAGGGCGGCGGGATAAGCGCCCGGCTTGCCATGTTTCATACGGTCTTTAACACCATCAACACCATATTATTCTTTCCTTTTGTAAATCCCTTTGCCCGCCTTGTTTCCGCTCTGGTAAAAAAAGAGGACCCCCGGGCCGGGGCCGTGTATACCCTGGAATACCGGTCGGCTTCTATGCAGGATACGCCAGAGTTCAACATACTCAGGGCGGAAAAGGAGATTCGGGACATGGCGGACCTGGCCCATGCCATGTACGGCGCGTTCAGCGCGGCCTTTGGTTCAATGGAAAGCGAAGACATAAGGCAGACCCTGGACGATCTTAAAGCAAAGGAAGAATACGCCGACGCCATGAGAGAAGAGCTTTCCCGTTTTCTCATTGAATGTACCCGCCATCATCTTAATCCGGCTTCTGAACGCAAGGTCTCCCAACTGCTCCGCATTATTGTCGACCTCGAAGACATGACCGACGACTGCTACAGCCTCATGCTGATTCTTGAACGGAGTGTAAGAAAGGAGCAGATCTTTAAGACCAGGGAACGGGAAGCCCTTGCCCCCTATATACTCCAGGTAGAAGCCTTTCTTGTTTTTGTCAGGGAACACCTTGGAAAGCCCCTTCTTTCCGACCAGGCCGCCCTGGCTGCCGAAATGGAGAGCAATATTGACAAGGCGCGGAAGAAGCTCCGCAAGCTGGGCCGCAAGCGCATTGAAGCCGGCAAAAATGTCAAGACGGAACTCCTCTTTATCGACATGGTAAGGCGCATCGAAAAACTCGGCGACTACTGCTACAATATTGTGGAGGCCCTGTCGTATATGTAGTGTCTGTTTATAATGCGGACGGACGCTAAGCGGTCCGATGGAGCTTGCTTCAAAATTTCAATTTTGAAATACGCCCATTAAAGTTAGAGTTTGCTTATCTCTTTTATTGTTTTATCTTTGAGCGAGCCTGAACGGATTTCCCAGAAGCGCAGTTTGAACCATTCTCCGGGAGGGCACTCTATGGTGGCAAAACTTGCCCCGGCCGCGCTCCGGGGCCGGCCCGCGCTGCCCGGATTAAGCACCAGGACGCCGTCGATTTCCTGCCAGCCGGGGATGTGGGTGTGGCCGTAGAGAGCCGCATCGGCTCCGGCGCTTTGGGCAACCGAGGCGATGATGCTTAAATCCTGCGAAACCCCGCTTAAATGTCCGTGGCTGAGAAAAAAAATATGACCGGCGAATTCCAGCAGGTCGGCATAGGGAACGCCTGTGTCCATGTCGGTATTGCCCCGTATCATTTTGAGGGGCGCGCTAAAACCCGACGAGGCGCAGGCGGGGGCTATATCACCGGTTCCGTCGCCAAGAAAAACCAGGGTGTCGACTTTGCGTCTAACGCCCCAGCGGAGCGCCGCTTCCAGCGAGGCGATATTGCCGTGAGTGTCGGAAACAGCCATGAGGCAGGGGAATTTCATAGGGAGGCGAACTGCCTCCGTTCATCGGCGAGAGTCGTTGCCGGTCCGTGTCCGGGATATACCCTGGTTTTTCCGTTTAACGTAAAGAGCTTTTTAAGGCTCTGTAACATTTCGTCCCAGTTCCCGCCGGGGAGGTCCGTCCTCCCTATGCCGTTCTGAAAGAGCACGTCGCCGTCAAAAATGAGGTCCCGCGCTTCATCATAAAAACCTATGCTCCCCGGACTGTGGCCGGGAAGATGTATGACGGTAAAGGGTCCTATACGGTCCCCGTCCTCAAGCAGCCTGCCGGGTTCGGGAAGTCCCCGGCGCAGCGCTTCTATATACAATCCCAGAGGGCCTACAAGGTCAGCATCAGGAATGCCCATGCTGTTAAAATCAAGCCTGTGGGCCTTGTAGGCGTTCCGGCCTATGCGGCCGGCGTCCATGCGGTGTATGCCGATGACCGGCTTATGCTGGCTGTAGTGGGCGGCCAGGGGCCCCAGGGCTCCTATGTGGTCAAAATGACCGTGGGTGAGGAGTATGTATTCGGGGTAAAGCCCAAGGCTTTCGAGCTGTGAGATTATGGCTTCGGCATCGGCGCCGGGGTCTATAAGCGCGCAGGGGCGGCCCTGGTCTTTTGGCTTTGCGTTGCCGCCTGAATCTTCGGCCTGTTCGAGGGGATATATCCAGCAGTTTGTTGCAAGGGCGCCGACTATAACTTCTTCGACCATGACCTTTTATTCCTCCCGGCCGGAATCCACGGAGGCTTCGGCGTCTATACCCGGTATTTCGGCTTGCATTTCGGCGTCTGTACCCGGCGTTCCGCCGCTTGCGCCTGCCCGCCCTTCATCCTGGTCAGGCCCCGGGGAGGCTTCGCCGGAAGCAGCTTCGTATTCGCCCCGGCTGCGGGCATAGTTTACCGTAAGGGTTCTGCCCCGGAACGGCTTGCCGTTAAGGGCCTCGATAATGCCCGCCGCGGCCGTGTCCCGCACCTGTACAAAGGAATAGTTATCCAGAATACGGATGGTTCCTATATCGTCTTTTGAAGTCCCGGCCCTGGAACTGATGAGAGAGAGAATTTCCCTGGGATAGACGCGGCGGTTTCTGCCTATGCTGATAAAAAGCCTTGCCGATTCTTCTTCGGGCAGGGGAAAACGGCCCTCGTCATTCCTGCCTTCGTCTTTTCCGCCTTTGCGTTTATGGAGCAAATCGCCCGGTCTGGCCTTTCGGTCAGAAAAAGCGCCGCTCCGGGAGGCCTGGAATTTGCCGGATTTTGCCGCATCGGTCTGCATTAACAGATACGCGGCCACATAACTGCGGTTAAAAAAAGAAGTTTCCTTGCGGAATACCGAACGATAGGCGTTGAGAAGCTCGACATCAGCTTCAGTGTGAATCCTGGTAACAATGTCCCTGATATATATGCCTAAGTTTTCTTTATCAATACGGGAAGCCATAACTATACCTTTCTTTATAGAGATACATTACCCTAAAGCATGACACAAAGAGGCAAAAAACTCAAGCCGCTGACATAGCGGCGGGCGGCGGCCTGGGCCAGATCAAGGCTTTTCCGGGGGCCAAGGCCGAGGACAGAGGCGAGGCCGTAGGCGGCGTTAAAGGTATCGCCTGAGCCTGTGGATATAGCCGGTTTTTCTACTGCCTGGGCGGGGGAGTGGAAGCAGCCTGTTTCGGAAAGGCTCAGGGCGCCGCTGCGGGAATGGATGACCACTTCGTTTACCGGGCAAGCGCCGAGTATTATGGCGGCTAACGATTCGGCGTCCTGTGTTCCCGGACAGTTCCGGGCTTCCCCGCCGTGGAGCTTGCCCGTGCCGTCCTTTTCGAGGGCCGCTCCGGCTTCCAGAGCTTCGTTGTAGTTAAGGCTGAGTATGGTCTGCCGCATCGGGGAAAAACCCCCTATGAGGGTGAGTATGTTTTTTATTTCATCACTGGTTTTCCGGCCCATGTCGCAGAGGTCAAAGAGCATGAATTTGGTCTTGTCCGTTTCTATGTTCGCCGCGCAGTACTGATAAAAACTTTTCCAGAGCCTGTCTGCAAAGCCAAGTTCGCTCCAGTTTACCAGGGCGATGAGATCGGCGTCCCGGACCATGCCT
>JAIRTD010000205.1 GCA_031255115.1 Spirochaetaceae bacterium
TATACAGGGGGACTTTCAAACTGTCAATTTAGAAATAAATGTTTTTGAAAGTATACTCCATAGATTTAAGTTTGTCCGGCAATAAACGCGGGTCCGAATTTAGACGGTTCCGGCGCCTGAATTTTCCTTGCGGCCTGTTATTCCCTAGCTTTTACCGTTCAAGTTTACGGTACACGTAGCGATGGGGCCGGTCGGCGCCCGCGCCGAGCTTTTGTCTGCGCCATTCGGCGTATTCCGACCAGTTGCCGTCATACCAGATGATTTCTCCGTCCTCAAAGGCAAGGATGTGGGTGGTCACCCGGTCAAGAAACCAGCGGTCATGGCTTATCACCATCGTAACTCCGGCAAAACTGTCCAGGGCTTCTTCCAGCGCCCTGAGGGTATTGACGTCGAGGTCATTGGTCGGTTCGTCAAGGAGCAGTACATTGGCCCCCTCTTTGAGCATGAGGGCCAGGTTGAGCCTGTTCCGTTCTCCGCCTGACAAAACACCCACTTTTTTCTGCTGGTCCGCGCCCGAAAAATTGTACCACGAGCAGTAGGCTCTGGAATTGACCTCTTTGGCCCCTGGTCCCGAACCCAGCTTTATAAGGTCCTGTCCAAGGGAAAGCTGTTCCCAGACGCTTTTATCCGGGTCGAGCCCCTCCCGCATCTGGTCCGCACAGGCAAGAACCACGCTTTCGCCCAGACGCAGAGTCCCGCCGTCGCTTTTTTCCGCGCCGGGGATGATCTTAAAAATCGTTGTTTTTCCCGCGCCGTTGGGCCCGATAATGCCCACACAGGCCCCCGGCGGCACGGAGAAATTCATATTTTCAAAAAGAACCTTGTCCCCGTAGGCCTTGGAAAGATTCGCCGCCTCGACGACCACCTGGCCAAGCCTCGGCCCCGGCGGTATGGTAATTTTCTGCTGCTGTATTTTTTCCCGCTCGCCTTCGGCAAGGAGCTTTTCGTACTGGTTGATCCTCGCCTTGCTCTTGGCGTGCCTTCCCTGGGGGCTCATGTGTATCCAGTCAAGTTCACGCTGAAGCGTCTTGCGCCGCTCGCTTTCGCCTTTTTCCTCCTGGGCAAACTGCCGCTCCTTTTGTTCCAGCCAGCTTGAATAATTGCCCTTCCAGGGTATGCCTTCGCCGCGGTCGAGTTCCAGTATCCAGCCGGCCACATTGTCAAGAAAGTAACGATCGTGGGTTACGCAGATAACCGTACCCTCGTACTGCTGCAAGTGCCGTTCAAGCCAGGCCACTGTCTCGGCGTCAAGGTGGTTGGTCGGTTCGTCGAGGAGCAGTATGTCGGGTTTTTTAAGAAGCAGACGGCAGAGGGCCACCCGCCTTTTTTCGCCGCCTGAGAGGTGATCCGCTATCTCGTCGCCGGGAGGACAGCGCAGGGCATCCATGGCAAGCTCAAGGCGGCTGTCAAGATTCCACCCGTCGGCAGCTTCGATTTTTTCCTGGAGTTCGGCCTGCTTTGCGCCAAGTTTGTCGTAATCAGCATCAGGATCGCCAAAGGCCTCGCCTACCTTGTCAAATTCGGCAAGAAGGTCCACCAGTTCCTGAACCCCTTCGGAAACCAGCTCCTTGACTGTTCTTCCCGCCGCAAGCAGCGGTTCCTGTTCAAGATAACCTATGCTGTATCCGGGGCTCACCGCGGTTTCGCCTGAAAATTCGCTGTCGCAGCCGGCAAGTATTTTGAGGAGACTCGACTTGCCCGAACCGTTAAGCCCAATAACGCCTATCTTGGCGCCGTAAAAATACGAAAGACTGATGTCCTTGAGAACCTGCTTAACCCCGTGCTTTTTTGAAACACGGATCATAGAATAGATAACCTTTTTCTCGTCTACTGTTGCCATGGCTTGACTATACCTGAAAGAAAAGCCATTGATAAGAGGCGTTACAGCCACCACACGGAGAGCCAGTGGCAGAGCGCCCCGGCCAGTACAAAGACGTGCCAGATAACATGGGCCTTGCGCATGTTTTTCTTTCTGTACCAGAAGGTTCCCAGGGTGTAGAACACGCCGCCCAGGATGAGAAGTACGACGCTGATCCGGGGAGCCGAGCGGACCAGGGGAAGCCATCCTATGACTATGGTCCAGCCCATGAGTATATAGGCGGCTACTTCAATCTTTTTAAGGGGTTTGTAGTTTACCGCGTAGAGGACTATGCCGAGTATGGCAAGGCCCCACTCAACACCGAATATGGACCAGCCCCAGGCGCCGCGCAGGGCGGTAAGACAGTAGGGGGTATAGGTCCCGGCGATGAGCAGATATATGGCCGAATGGTCAAGTATTCTGAATACACGTTTTGCCCCCCGGTGCTGCAGGGCGTGGTAGAGGGTTGAGGCAAGGAACATGAGTATCATGGTTACCGTATATAGAACATACGCGGTAACGGTCAGGGGTCCTTCTTTTGGGCCGCCCATGACGCCGTTGGCCTTGAGGGTGAGGAGGACCAGTCCGGCTGTGGCGGCAAGAACGCCGATACCGTGAAGTATGGCGTTGGCGATTTCTTCTCCTACAGTTTGAAAGGGCAGGGAGGGCGGTGTTTTCTGTATCAATTCCATGTCTATTCTGACACGGACCGCTTCTCAATGTTGCGGAATTTTGGCGGAACTTCTTTGGAAACCACTAAAAAGGTATTTTCGCATAACGATATTTGCCGGCCCAAATAAGGGCATTGCGTTGCTGCCGGGATACGGTAAAGAAAAAGTGCTCATTTTGCCACACGATGTTCTTCCCAGCGCACATCACGGTCAAGCCCAAGAAGGGAAGCAAGGGCCGGGAGCTCCCTGTCAAGCGCGGCCTTGAGTGTCCAGGGCGGATTTATGATAAAGAGGGCGCTTCCGTATAACCCACGGCCAAGCCGGTCTCCCTTCTGTTGTACCGAGAGTATGCAGCGCCGCTTTGTGTCCAGGCCGGGAAGCCCCAGGTCAAGATTCCGCGAAGCCGCCGCGCCGGGGCTGTCCTGTCTGAGGAGGGGGAACCAGAGCAGGTAGAGCCCGCCGGGAAAACGGCGGAGACATTCTTCCAGAACCAGCGGGATCTTTGTATAGTCGTCTTTTATTTCGTAGGAAGGATCAATAAAAATGAGCCCCCGTTTTTGAGGCGGAGGCAGCAGGCCTTTAAGGGCGGAAAGTCCGTCTTCGCATTGTACCGAAAAACGCGTATCACCTTTCAGGGTATGATCCAGTGCGGCAAAGTCGGCGGGGTGGAGTTCAAAACAATGGGCCCTGTCCTGTTTTCTGAGGAGGCCTTTGGCGATGAGTGGAGAGCCGGGATATCGCAAAGCGCCAAAACCAGTTTTGAGGCAGGCTAGGTAAGGCGCCATAAGCGGGCTGTTTTCTCCGCCGTCCGTATCGCGGGGACGGCCGGCCAAGGGCGCATTGCCGGGGAATTTTTTCAGGACCAGGCTGACGCCGCTTTCCCATTCCCTGTTTTGGGATGCGTAGCCTTCTTCAAGATTGTAGGCTCCCGCTCCGGCGTGGGTATCGATATACGCAAAGGCCGTTTCCTTTTTGGCAAGGTAGTCAAGGCAAAAAGCAAGGACCGTGTGCTTTACAACATCGGCGGCGTTTCCGGCGTGAAAGGCGTGGCGGTAACTCAGCATGCCCTATCATACATCAGCCTTTAAAGGTTTTCCACTTCCACCTGAGGAAATATACGGACGAATCGACCGTGCTTTTTGGGATGCCCAGAATCCGGGCGATTTCGCTATTACTCGCTCCTTTACGCATATGTTTGAGGCGGTTCCGCATGCGGGCAAGCCGTTCCTTTGCCTTTTCGAGCCGGACTTCCATCTCGGCTTTGTGGGAGGAACCTTCGGGGGCGGCCCGCATCCTGTTCTCAAACGAAATGCAACGGTAATACTGACAGGCTATATGGGCCCTGAGCCCCTGCTTTGCCTGGTCATGGATAAGGTGCATACGCCGCAGCTTTTCAACAAGGCGGTACAGGGTCTCGGCCTCAACGCCGGCCAGAGGCGCCGCGCGCCGTATAAAATCATCGGAGACCGAATAGTAGCACTTCAGGATGAGCATCAACATTTGCCGGGGATTGTTAATGGTCTTGCGTATTACCGGCGCTTCGGCATAGTCGGGTTCCGCGGACAGCGCCATCATGTCCGTTGCACTGGCCTGCCAGAACGAGTACTCAAAGATCGCATGGTCGGCCTGTCTGGACTGGTATTCCTTGGTCGACCAGCGCATGAGGGTCGTCATATAGGCGTCAAAAGAACCGCCCTTAACAGAGTATCTTTCTATGGCCCTGTGTACACGGGGATAAATCCAGGAAAGGTAATCCACCCAGTCGTCCCATTCCCATTTACGCGGCTTATAAAGCTGGTGATTACGCAATATATACTTGAAGATAAGCCCTTCAAGTTCTTTACGGTCAATAGTCCCCTCGACATATTGACGCATATACTCAGTCAGGGCCAGTGTTTGTTTCATGTTCTTCCCCTCCGTTTGTATGAAAGGGTGTATTGCACAAAACGTGCCAAGTTCTAATTAAGTACCAAAGTTTCTATATTAGAAAATTGAAGAGCAAAAAAACTCCTGCTCGCTGCCCGGGATTCCCGCGTTATCGCTGTTTTGCCGGTCCGGGCTGGGGGGTATATGTAGAACGACCGCCGCCCGGCGCTTATTGTATTTCGTTATAGGAAAAAGAATTAAAAGAAAATCCACGCCTTGAGCTTTCCGGTTCCGGTAACAAAGGCCCATTACGGGGTTTTGTTTAAGAAACGCGGCGGCTGATATGGTTTTTTATTTGAGATACCGGCGGTAGCTCAATTTAAGCGGCAAATTCTGGAGAAAATGGAATTTCATTTACAAAGTGTTACAAACAAAAAGCGCTCTTGAATTCGGCGGTCAGCATGGGAAGCACTTCGTCTATGACGCCGTCAATGCTCAGGCCCGAAGCGTTTTTGTGGCCGCCGCCGCCGTACTTTTTCGCTATGCGGGAAACATCCACCGCGTCCCGGGAACGGAGGCCCACGGTACAGCGGTCCGGGCTTTCCTGCCGCACAATCATGATGGCCTCGATGCCCTTTACCGACTGGAGGAGCTGGTAGAGATTGTCGGAATCACGGCCTTCAAGGCCAAGGCGCTGGGTTTCTTCGTAGGTTTCGCTGCTGACAAGGAGTCTGCCGTCGTAATGGGCGCTGACCCGTGTCAGCACATGGCCCATGAGTATGCGGGAATCAAGGCTTCTGTTGCCGTTGATGGCGAGAAAGGCCTTTTTGGGACTGGCCCCGGCTTCAATGAGCTGAGCGGCGCGATAAAAGGTCTCAGCCCCTCCTTCATCAGTATGACGGAAAAAGCCGGTGTCGGTGCAGAGACCGAAAAAGAGGAGTTCGGCTTCTTCTTTGCTGGGCGTTTCGCCAAAGGCCTCTATGAGTTTTGTAATCATGAAGGTAACCGAGGGGGCATGTATATCAAGGTAGTCGGCTTCTCCGCTGCTTTTATTTGTGGCGTGGTGGTCTATTACCGCCAGGGGAAGCCCCTCAAGAAAGGGAAGGAGATCCCCGGTTCGTTCAAGGTCGGAACAGTCGGTTACAATGACCCGGGCGTCTTGCAGCTTGTCCGCCCCCGGCGCCGCGCTAAAGCGCCCGGCATAGGGAAGTATCTCAGCGCGCTTAAACGGCCCAGCCGAACAGGCTTCGGCTTCTTTGCCCAGGCGCCTGAGAAAGGAACAGAGCGCAAGCTGGCTTCCCACACAGTCGCCATCAGGCTCTTTGTGGCCCGCGACAATGAATTTGCCGCCTTCCCTGATAAATTTGATGAGTGTCTGGGGAACCGCTGTGGAGCGCGTGTTTTTCAAGGCGCGGCCGGGGCTAACAGCTCAACAGGGAGAACTGCCGCTCCCCGCCCGAAATGACCGCTTTGCCGTCCTGTATGTACACGTCTATTTCGGTCCGCAGGCCAAAGCTGTCAAAATATATGCCTGGTTCAAGAGAAAAACAGGAACCGTCAAGGAGCAGCCGCGTATCGGGAAATTCCACCGAATCAATATTAACCCCCGACCCGTGACATTCAGTATCAATGCCGTGGCCGGTGCGGTGCCTGATGGCCTTTTCGTATCCGGCCTTGATGAGTATCTCCCTGGTCTTTGCGTCAACCGAGGCCCCGGTGGGACGCCTTCCGGCTTCAAGTTCGGTCCTGATAAATTCGTAAGCGCCTTCCCGGGCGGACACCAGGTCCTGAAAAGCCTTTTCAACATCAGGGGGAATGGTTTTGCCGTATACGCCCAGCCAGGAAATATCGGCATAGATAGAAGCGTCTTTTTTTTCTTTGGCCCAGAGGTCAAATTGAATAAGGTCCCCCTCTCTGACCGCGCTGCCCTGGCCTGAAAAATCAAAATGGGGGTCCCCTGAATGAGCTCCGGCGGCGGCAATGGGCGGATGATCTGTCGCTATACCCCGTTTTTCCATGCCCCTGAGCATGGCGTTCCGCATATCCCCTTCAAAAAGAATCTTTCCTGATTCGTGGCTTCGCTTTACCAGGGCCCAGGTCTCATCGACTATGGCATATAGATCCCTGGCGGCCTTTTCGTGGCTTGCGATACCATCGGCGTTGAGCAGCCCCTTAAAACGCTGAACCAGCGCCGAGGCCGAACAGAGTGTGAGTCCGGCCCTTTCGAGATTTGCCGCTGTCCCGGCGTCAAGATACGAAATAGCAAAGATTGAATCAGAAATATGAACGCCCCAGCGCCTTCCGGCCAGGGCTTTGAGGCAGACAAGCAACTCCTCCCTGCTTACATAGACCTGCTTTTCGCCAGGCAGGGTATCAAGGTGGGACGCTTCTATGGCGTGGACTATCTTTACCGGACTGCCTTTGGCGGGAACCGCGTAAAACCAGGCGCGGGTATTGGTAAGGCCTTCGGGCAGTTCCAGTATCTCTTCGGAAAGCCTGTCCCGGTGCCGGAAACTCGAAAAAAGCCATCCGTCAAGATTTTCCTGACAGATGGCTTCCTGCAGCGCTTCTATGGTAAGGCCCACTCAGAACTCCAGTTCCAGTGTCTCTACACCCTGGAATCTATCGTCAATATCTACATTGAGCGGTACATTACCCCAGGTAACATGGCTTGACTCCCTGCGCACAAAGACCCGGCAATGGCTGAATTCACCGTTCCGGTAATAAACGGTCAGGTGAGGCCAGGCGCGCCCCGGACCAAGATTGATAAGCCTGGCCTTTCCGGTAGGGTCTTCAAACCATTCCAGCGGTATATACACCCTACCGATACCGTTTACCCCCCTGCGGTAGATAATCAAATAGCCGAGGCGGTAGGGATATATGGTCTCAATATCCACATTGATATAGTAGAACTCCGATTCCCTGCCCGGAGAAATCCCGCCGGAACTCCTCCTGTCGTCGTTATTCTGGGCGGCAAGCGCTCCACCCAGTACCAGGACGAACAGGGCAATAAAAATAAAACGAACAGGTTTCATGGCCTTCCTCCTTGAAACTCCCTGGTTTACCCCCGTAAGCCGGAAGGAACCACAGACTACACTGGAAAATCTTTGTTTAAGTATACCCTGTCTTGCGGCCCTGGGCAAGGCCTATTTTTCGTGTCGTGGTAAGGAAAACCGCAGCGCAAGCGGCTAAACTTGACCCACAAAATCTTATGTCCCCGGGGACGGGTAAAATCCCGGAAAAAACGCTTGTAGAATCCGCCTTCGCTATCTTCAATACGCTCTGGCGGGGAATTCCAAATGTTTTTCCCGGTCTTTTCCCCGTCCCCGCGCTTGACAAAAAAATTGTGGGTCAAGTTTAGCGCAAGCGGGCCCTTAGAGTTTCTGTATTTCTTCCTCGGAAAGTCCGGTTACCAGAGCTATCTTTTCCGTTGAATCCCCAAGCTCCTTCATCTTCTTGGCGCTCTCAAGTTTCTCCTTGTAGGCTTTTTCCAGGCCCTCAGCCCGGCCCCTGGTTAAGCCTTCCTGTAGGCCTTCAGCCTTACCTTCCAGCCGGCCCTCGGCTAGCCCCTCCTGGCGGGCGTCTACCAGGGAACTCTGTAAGTCAAGCTC
>JAIRTD010000225.1 GCA_031255115.1 Spirochaetaceae bacterium
AACAAAAATGATTGGAAAATAATAAATGAAAAAGTTGAGAGACTCAATATAGAATTGAAAAAAATAGCAGAAGAACATAGTGTGGAATTTATAGATATAAACAGAGGATTATCTATGAACAATATCTTGGAAGAACAATATGGTGATTATAGTGGATTACATTTAAGCGAATTAGGGTATGAAAAGTGGGCAGGAATAATAAAACCATTAATTGAATAAAGCAGGACAAACTACGCATAACAGGTCTGTTTACGCTTCGCCGCCAGTAGGCGGCTTGGCCCACGGTTTTGCTAGGTCATTCGCTACGCTCATTCCCACGCAAAATCTCCGGCGCATTTTGTCCGCCCTGCAAATGCTGCGCATTTGCTTATTCGGGCGGCCAAAACATCGTAAACAAATATCTATAGACGGCTTCTTACCGCGTCAATAAATTCCCATGAGTCGAGGATTTTTTTATTGCCCTCTCCGGCAAGGCGGGCGAGGTCTCCGGTCATTTCGCCTGACTCAATGGTGTTGAGCGTCGCTTCTTCAAGCTTTTTGGCAAAGGAAAGAAGTTCCGGAAGGCCGTCAAGCTCTGCCCGTTTGGCCAGAGCGCCGGTCCAGGCAAAGATAAGGGCCACGGAATTGGTGCTGGTTTTTTCGCCCTTTTGCCAGCGGTAGTAGTGCTGCTGCACCGTGCCGTGAGCCGCTTCGTATTCAAACTTTCCCGAAGGAGAAACCAGGACGCTGGTCATCATGGCAATGCTGCCCGCGGCGCTGGCTATCATATCGCTCATCACGTCGCCGTCGTAATTCCGGCAGGCCCAGAGAAATCCCCCCTCGCCCTTGACCACCCTTGCGACGGCATCGTCAATGAGGGTGTAAAAATACGATATTCCGGCCTCTCTGCATTTTTCTTTGAATTCGGTTTCGTAGATGCGGCCAAAGAGTTCCTTAAAACGGCCGTCGTAGATTTTAGAAATCGTGTCCTTCGCGGCAAACCACACGGGGAGCTTTTCTTCTATGGCGTAGATAAAACAGGCCCGGGCAAAATTGTTAATTGATTCATCATAATTATGAATGCCCTGGACAATGCCGGGGCCCTTCATATCCGCCACGGTGAGGCGCTTTTCGCCGCCGCCGTCACCGGGCGTATAGACCAGTTCGACCTTGCCCGCTTTGGGAATAAGCATTTCGCTTGATTTGTACAGATCGCCGTAAGCGTGCCGTCCTATGACTATGGGTTTTTTCCAGCTTGAAACCGAAGGCGTTATGCGAGAAACCTGAATCGGTTTGCGGAACACCGTGCCGTCAAGTATGGCCCTGATGGTTCCGTTGGGGCTGGGAAGAAGCTGCCTGAGACCGTATTCCTTTTGCCTTGCCTCGTTGCTGGTGATGGTAGCGCACTTGACCCCGACGCCAAGCCTTTCTATGGCCCTGGCGGACTCGACCGTAACTTCGTCGTTACTGTCGTCCCTGACCTTGAGGGCCAGATCGTAGTATTCGGTTTTAAGCTCCACAAAGGGAGAAAGCAGTTTTTCCTTGACCAGTGCCCAGAGTACCCTGGTCATTTCGTCCCCGTCTATTTCGACAACGGGGGTTTTCATCTTGATGCGTTCAGCCATGACTTCTCCTGTACAGCGGTATTCTGTTTCAGTATACCGTCTTTGCCGCCCTTGGTAAATGCCGTGTTTTGACCATTGACCACCGGCCTCGGTTAAGAATTTAACCACGAAGTCGAAAAAGACCTTGCTTGATAAGCGCTCAGCGAACTTCTTTGGAGTTTTTCGGGTGCGGTTTCTGCTAACGCAGTTTTCCCTTGAATTCCCGCTGGATTTCCCGGTTGATGTCCCGTTCCCGTATATCCGCCCGTTTGTCGTAGTTTTTTTTGCCCTTGCAGAGGCCCAATTCGACCTTGACCCTGCCGCTTTTAAAGTAAAAGGACAAGGGGATAAGGGTGTAGCCCTTTTCTTCTACTTTCCGGGTAAGGCGTTTGATTTCCTGGCGGTGCATGAGGAGTTTCTTTTTCCGGTCGGGATCATGATTAAAAATTGAAGAAAAGGGATTCTCGGCAATGCGGAGCGAGCGAAGCCAGAGTTCTCCGGCGGCTATTTCGGCCCAGGCGTCGGGGAAGGAGATTTTCCCTTCCCGTACGGACTTTATTTCCGTTCCCTGGAGTACGATGCCGCATTCAAAGCTCTCGTCTATAGCGTAGTCATGCCGGGCCTTGCGGTTGACGGCAATGACCTTGGTCTTGTCCATTAAGCGCCTTCGCGGACAAGGAGCGGCCTGAACGAGACAAAGGGAGAACAGGTTTCCGGGCTGAGGCCGCCCCGGGTGCCGGCGGTGATGGTTTCGGGGGTATTGAGCCAGGAACCGCCCCGCACCGGTCTTTCCGGAGCGTCGATGAGTTCCATTGCGCCCCGGGGCAGATAGTCCAGATAACTGTAGGAATCTTCGCACCATTCCCAGTGTTTAAGGAGCATGGAGCCAAAGGACCGTCCGCCGGGGCGGCTGTTTACCCTGGCCGCGTATTCCCATTCAAGCTCGGTGGGAAGCCGTACCGTATAACCGGGCAGGGACTCATCCAGCCAGGCGCAGAAAGCCTTTGCCGCGTACCAGGAAACGCCGGTAACGGCGGCTTCGACGGGAAGGTCCTGTGAGACCAGCTCAGGCGGGTCCGCCAGGTAGTCTTCGGTAACCAGTCCTTCGGCGACGAGGGCCGGACGATTCTCCAAAGCCCAGCGGGGATTTTCGTTTGTAAAGCGGTTCCAGTCCTCCCTGCTTATTTCGGAAGCGGCAATCCAGAACGAAGAAACCGGAGTCCGCGCCGCATAGGGGGGCGCCCGGTTCAAACTGCCTTCCGGTATGGAGCGGAATTCAATGCCCCGGTGCCTCATGGCCGCGCCCGGTCCGCTGCCTTGTTCCGGCGGAGCCCGGAGCCCGGTATGGCCCTTATGCCATGACGACGCCGATATGGTATTTTCCCCGCCGCCGTACACGGACCCGGAAAGCCAGAACGAAGCGCCGGGATTGTCCGAAAGATAATTCAGCATATCCCTGGCGGAATTAACCAGCGAAAGAGGGGAGGGGCCTATGCCCCGGTTATTGGTAAGGAATTTTGCCCTGACCAGGTCCCTGATCTGGGCGCGGTTACGGGCAAAACGGGCCGAAGCGCCGAGTATGGCGTTCATGGTTTGGTAATCCCCGCTTTCGGCGGCCCCTCCGGCGCGGTAGGCTCCTTCGGAGAGGCTTAAGGGTATCTGGTATATGGCCGAAGGCTCGCCCACGGCGGCCCAGCGGGCGTAATCGGCGGCGGCAAGGGAAAGAACCCCCGCCGGGTCAGAAGTTTCAAGGTTTTTGGAGACGGAAATTCTCTTTGGAAAAAAGAGGGACCCGAAAACCCTGCCCCCGGCGTTTAGTTCAAACTCGTTGACGCTGAACGCCGGAAGAACCAGGCTTACCGTATGCCGTCCCTTGGGAACAAACAGCTCCAGGGGCGAAGCTCCCTGGTACACGCCGTCAATGCGCACCGCGGCGCCCTGCGGTTCGGTATGTATACGCAGGACGCTGCCCGGCTTGCTGAGGCCGGGAAAAAAGAGGACAAAGAAAAGCACAAGGGCCAGGACAAGGGAATAAAGCAGCGCCAGGTAGACGCCGGGCCGTATTCCCATAAAGGGCGCGAGTTCGACCCTGTCTTCGTTGCGGGTTTCCCCGCCTTTTTTACTTTTTGTGAACATAACGGCATTATAGAACCCCTGTAATCCCTTGTCAACGACGGCCCTTCGTGCTATTTTTAAGGAGAATGGATACACGAAAAGATTTTTTTGATACACTAACGACGCTTACAGAAGGGTATCTGACCCGCCGGAAACGTATCAAGCGCGAAAAAAAAGAAAAACAG
>JAIRTD010000288.1 GCA_031255115.1 Spirochaetaceae bacterium
CTTGAGTACTGCCTCCGCGAGGACCTCAACAAAAAGGCGGGCCGGGTCATGGCGGTGCTTAATCCCCTCAAGCTCATCATCGAAAACTGGGAAGCGGGAAAAACCGAAGAACTTGACGCGGTGAATAATCCTGAAGACCCTGCGGCAGGCACGCGAAATCTGCCCTTTTCCGGCGAGCTCTGGATAGAGCGGGAAGATTTCGAAGAAGTTCCGCCGCCCAAATACTTTAGGCTCTTCCCCGGTAATTCGGTGCGGCTCCGCTACGGTTATATCATCACCTGCACGGGCTTTGACAAAGACGATTCCGGCAATATTACCGCGGTACGCTGTACCTACGACCGCGAAACCAGGGGAGGCAACGCCCCGGATAACCGCAAGGTCCGGGGGACCATACACTGGGTTTCAGCCCTTCACGCCCTTCCCCTCGAAGTGCGCGTCTATGATTACCTTTTTGGTTCCGAGCGGCCCATGGAAGTTTCTCCCCGGCCCGACGGCAGTCCCGGCTCTTTTACCGACAACCTCAACCCCGATTCCCTTGCCGTCATTCCCTGCGCCTGGGGCGAACCCAGCCTGGTCAAGGCAAAGGCCGGGGATTGCTTTCAGTTTGAACGGCTTGGCTATTTTGTCCGTGACAGCGATACTGGCGGCGATGACAACAAAAAGCCGGTCTTTAATAAAACCATAGGCTTACGGGATACCTGGGCAAAGATCGAAAAAAAAGGCAAGGGGTAAACCATGCGTACCGGGCGGCTCTATTATACCTATACCGGAACAGAAAGCGCCGGGGCATCAGACGGTTTTCCCGCAACCATACTGGAACTCAAGCCTACCGCTGCCGGTTTTGCGGCGCTTCTTGACAAGACGATATTTTATCCCGAAGGCGGCGGCCAGAGCGGCGACCGGGGCAGCATCAACGGCGTTCCCCTCATTGACGTAAAAGAAGAAGGCGGAGAAATCTTTCATCTTGTTGAACCTAACGCGGATCTCAAGCCGGGCCCGGCGCTGCTTGTTCTTGACGCGGCGCGGCGCAGGGACTTTACCGTCCAGCACACAGGACAGCACCTTCTCTCAGGCATCATACTCAGGCTCTTTTCCGCGCCCACCGTGTCCATGCACCTCGGCGAAGAATACAATACCATTGACGTTACACGCAATGAATTTTCCGAAGCAGAACTCATTGCCGCCGAGGAAGCTGTCTTTGACGCTATCGAAGAAAACAATCCCGTGGTCATACACCTCTGTCCCCCAGAAGACATACAGGCCTTTCCGCTTCGTAAACACCCGCCCTCAGGCGAAGAAGTCATACGGGTGGTAGAAATTCAAGGTTATGATTTTTCGCCCTGCTGCGGAACCCACTGCGCCTCGACCGGCGCCATAGGCATGCTTAGAATACTCGGCGCGGAAAAGTACAAGGGCATGACCCGCATCACCTTTATTGCCGGACGCCGGGTACTCTTTGACAGCCGCCGCCAAAGGCGTGAGGCCGATATTGTTTCCCGCGCGTTAAAGATACCGGTAAACGGAATCTCCTCCGGCGTCCTCGCCCTTAACGAGCGCCTTAAAGACCTGGAAAAAAACCTCGTTACCCTCAAAAACGCCGAGGCCCGGCGCGAAGCGGAAGATCTGCTCAAGGAGGCCGGCAGCGCCGGCGAAAACGCCTTTGTACAGCGCCTCTATGCCGGCCGCAGCATGGAAGACACGCTCCTCATAGGCAGGACCGCGCAGAAGCATACCGATGCAATGCTGTTCCTTGCTTCTGAACCGGATAAAAAGTTCGCCGCCCTGTGTTCCAAAAAAGGCGTTGATATAAAAGCCCTGCTCGAAGAACCCTTTAACAAGTACGGCGGCCAGGGCGGCGGCTCAGGCGGATTTTTCCAGGGCCGTTTTCCCTCGCTGGAAACGCTCAAACAGTTTCTTGATGAGACAAAAGCCGTCTTTAACGCGCCGGAGAAGAAGCTGCCCTGATTGCGTCCCGCATCTCAACAGCGGCCTGCCGGGCGGCCCGGGCGGCAAAGGCATTGTCAATGTTTTCAGGCGGCAGCCCGGCGCTTTCAGCGGCCCTGGTCCAGGCCTTGAGTATGGACCGCGAGGCATTGACCACGCCGCCGTTGCCTTCCCTGAGAAAAAGCGCGGCGTCTTTGGCTGCCCCTCCCTGCGCGCCGTAGCCGGGAATGAGAAAGAAGAGCTTTCTGTACCGTTCGCGTATGGCCTCAGCTTCATCACGCTCCGCGCCTGACTTTGGGTCAGCGCCGGCCACCGCGCCAAAAGCGCCATAGCCAGAGGCGCCCTGGTATTTTTCCGCCAGCGCGGAAAGTCTTTCCCCGACAGCGTCATAAAGCCGGCGCGGGAAAGCGGCGTTTTTCCCGCCTGACAGAATTCCGGCCGGGCTATAGCCTTGCGGAGCGCCTGTTTCCTTTAGTTCAAGATATTCAAAATCCTTCATGCCTTTATTGCTGGTTTTCATGAGTACAAACGCGCCCTTGCCTTTTTTTTCGGCAAAGGAAAGCCAGGGTTCTATTGAATCCATGCCCATATACGGCGAGAGCGTTACAAAGTCGGCCTCAAAATCACCTTCAAAATGGGCCCTGGCGTATTGCAGGGCAGTGTCGGCAATATCGCCCCGCTTAATGTCGGCAATGACCAGAGCGCCCTTTTCCCGGATATACGAAAGGGTTTGCGCATAACATTTAAGACCGTCAAGGCCCAGGGCTTCATAATAGGCGATCTGTACCTTGTAACAGGCCGCCGAATCCAGCGTGGCATCGACAAGCGCCCGGTTAAAGGCCAGCACCGCCTCCGCGCCGGAAGCTGCTTTCTTTTGTTCCAGCGGAGGAATATACTCAGGGGCCGTGTCCAGCCCCACACATACATGACCTTTTTCCCGCACAGCCTCAAATAGCGCATCAATGTTGAACACCGCTTCCTCCTGATCCCTATTTGAAATCCCCGGCCAGGCGTATCTCGTCGCAGTATTCACAGCGGTAAGTTCCCCTGGCCGTATCCTCAAGGGTAAAAATATGGGGTATGTATTTTTCGGTAAAGGTAACACAGCGGGGATTTTTGCACCGCAGTATATTTTCTACCCGCTCAGGAAGCCTGAGTTTTATTTTTTTGGTTATCGCTTTATTTTCTATAATATTGACCGTGATGTTTGGATCAATAAGACCGAGTATGGCAAGATCAATGGCGATGGTATTGTCAATCTTGATGATGTCTTTTTTCCCCATGCGGCTTGAAGTGGCATTAACCACAAAGGCAACGGTGCACGGGGTCTTGTCAAGGCCGAGCCAGTTAAAGATCCTGATACCCTGACCGGCCTTAATATGATCAATGACAATGCCGTTTTTTATCTGGGCTATATTCAACATATTCTTCTCCTTATTTTACACCGCTCCCAATACCGAAGCGATCAGGGCCATGCGTATATACATACCGTACTTCATCTGTTTGAAGTAAGCCGCCCTGGGGTCATCGTCAACTTCTACCGCAATCTCGTTTACCCGGGGCAGGGGATGCAGCACAATCATATCCTTTTTGGCGGACTTCATCTTTTCAGTGTCAAGGATATAACTGTCCTTGAGCCGTATATAGTCTTCTTCGTTAAAGAACCGTTCACGCTGAACCCTGGTCATGTACAGTACGTCAAGGCTGCCTATGACTTCTTCGAGGCTTGCTGTTTCCGAAAAACGTATATGCTTTTTTTTGAATTCGCCCTGGGTAAGGTACTCGGGCATGGTGAGCTCAGGCGGGGAGATGAATACCCTGCTGATCCCCGATTAGCGGGCGAGGGTCTTTGCCAGAGAATGAACGGTTCTGCCGAATTTAAGGTCCCCGCAAAAACCTACGCAAAGACCGTCGAGGGCGTCCCCGATGCCCCCGCTATTCCTGCCCCGCAACCGTTTGATGGTGAGGAGATCGGTCAGG
>JAIRTD010000041.1 GCA_031255115.1 Spirochaetaceae bacterium
GTCTTCGCCGGCATGGTATTCGGTATTGTCCCAGGAACGCAGCAGCGCCCCTTCGAGGGGCAGGTCCAGATCAGCGTCGAGTACAGTAATGGTTATTTCTCTGGCATTGACGGCCGGAGAATAGAACACAAAGACAAATGACAAAAATAAAAACGCCCGTATGTGTCGTCCGCTGCTGTACATAGATCCCCGTTTTGAACAAATCGATTCTGAAATTCAAAGTAAGGTCATCAAACAAGGCTACTAAAGTATTCGTATAGTTACAACCCCGGAGCGCCGTTTTTTTACACCTTTATGGTTCTATTTTGAATTTGTTTTTTCCCTGGCAGACTCAAATCTACGGTACGTAAATCTACGGAGTACAAGACTAAAGTTTTGGAACAGCCTCCGTCCTGTGGAATTTTTCCCTGTACTCGGGAATCTCAATTATGGGCGGCCTTTCCTCGGCGGGAATAGCGGTACGGATAACCGTATGGGCGCTGTTTTTTTGCTCTAGGGATATGTGGTCCGTTCCCAGGTCCCTGAGCAATTCTACCGTGCTGTACTTTTTCCCGCGGGACAAAAACGTATTAAGTATGCCGTAGGCCATTTTACCAAGGGCGGCGGTGCTCTGATTCCGGTGTATGCGCATATCAAGATCAACCTGGGCAAGGGCTTCTATGCCTTCAAGCTGCAGTATGTCAAGAAGATGCCCAAGCTCAACGCCATAGCCCACCGAAAACGGAAGCCGTTCCAGAAGCCGCCGGCGGCCGGCGTATTCGCCCGAAAGGGGCTGCACGAAGCGGGCCAGTTCAGGAGAAAAGAGGGAAAAAAGAGGCCGTACCAGTATCTCCGTTACCCTCCCCCCGCCTGAAGGCGCGATGGTTCCCGACGAGCGTATAGGTCTTTCGTAAAAGGCCTTTACATAGGAGACCGTGTCGTATTCGAGGAGGGGGCCGACAAGGCCGTATACAAATTTGGGAGCGATGTTGGAAATATCGGCGTCCACCCAGGCTATGATATCCCCTTCCAGGGCGTAAAGGCTCTTCCAGAGATTTTCGCCCTTGCCCTTGTAGGTTCCGTATTTGGGCAGTATGGTTTTGGAGGTAAAGACCTTGGCGCCAAAACGCTCGGCAACCTTCCGGGTATTGTCTTTGGAAGAAGAGTCGACGACGACGATTTCGTCAAGCAGGGGATAACGGTCCATAAGCTCGGTGCGTATAACGAGTATCTCCTTGCCTATGGTGCCTTCCTCGTTAAGGGTGGGAAAGGCCAGGGATATCTTGAGTTTTTTTTCTTCCTTGAGGGCTACAAGACGATTTATATCCTGAAAGCTTGAATGATGCCAGGTACGCTCAAGAAGGCTGTCGCCGGTTTTCATGCCCCGCCTCCTTCGCCCGAGAAGCCGGAAAAATCACGGGAAAGGGACTCTACCAGAGATTCCAGGAAGAGCCTCCCCTTTTCTATTGAATCTATCTCGACCCTGTCCCTCCGCAGTCCCGTCCTCCCCAGGGCAAGCCCTATGGACAGGGCGGGAATACCTTCGACCGAAAGATAGGCCGAAGGATCCGAACCTGTATACTCGCTGGTTTTTATATGCTGATCCCGCATGTGGTTTAACACTACTTTAGACAGGGCCGAATCTACTTCTTTGTTTCCTACAGGAACAAAGGACACTATTTCCACCGTTACCTTTACCCCCTGGTTGCTCTGGGCGAAATTTGCCGTAGCCGTGGCGGTCTTCATTGCCATCTCAAGAAACGTGGCGTCTGAAGATTCCAGCTCGAGTTCTATAAGGCCCTCGGCCGGAAACCTTCCGAATCCGGCGCCGGTTTCTACCCGGCGTATATGGCAGTGGGTTGTCCGCTCCGAATCCCAGGTAATGCCTGAAAGATTTTTTGCTATGGCTATCACCGTATCAACCACCTGATCCGGCGCGTCCCAGGCGGCTTCTTCGTTCCCCTGCTCTACCCGCACCCGTATGCGGTACGCGCCTTCGCGGGTATCGACCAGGCGGCCAAGGGTAAAGCCCCTGAGGCCCAGGGCCGCGCAGGGCCGGTAAACGGGATCGTCTGTCAGAATCTTGAACACGTCGCCTTCGGGGTCGCCAAGGGAATGGGCAAGAAAAAGCAGCAGTATGTCCCTTCCCGTAGAAATACGCCCGGATACTATTCCCTCAGAAAGGGACAGGAGGGAGACGTCGCCCAGCACATCGGCAAGCCCCGCGCCGGCGGCAAAGGCCGAATCCACGCTGGAAAGGCTTTCCAGCGAATGCCAGCGGGAAGAACCAAGGTGGGTAAAGAGCAGCAGGGGCGGCCCGTCGCTCGTATCAGGGGAACGAAGCCGCGCAACGATATTGCCCTGTTCGTCCACATGGGAAGAAAGGCCCAGGGAGCCAAGCCTTTCGAGAACAAAGGCCGCCCTGAGTTCCTCCTTCCGGGTAGGAGACGGAATTTCGGCAAGCTGCAGGGCATCGGAAAGCATACGATCGGCCAGGGGGGACAGGGCCTTGTGCCTTCCCTGGCGGATTTGAGACGCCTTGCCCGAAAGGGTATTAAACCCCCAGCTAATTACCTCTTTAAGTCCTGATAAAATATTCACTTCGTTTAGTGTACTACAAAGTTGCTAAAAAAACAATTTATATTCCATAGATTTAAGTTTGCCGGGCAGGGAATCGGCTGATTCATCACCGGTAAACAAAGTCCCGCCAGGGCCTGTTCTCAAAGCGGCCCGGAACGGGTATAGTGGAATTGTTCGATACGGGAACTCATGGTTCGCCGCCGGTTTCCGGACAAATTCAGTACAGAGGCAAGGTTAATCGTGGAAAAAGGGCCGTCCAAGACCAAAAAACAGGGCAAAACCGCCTTGCCTTTTGAATCTGAAAAAAGGTTCCGCCTTGAACTTATGCGGGGCGGCGCTATTCAACGCCGCTTTATGCGGCAAAACAGCGATACAGGCAAGCGCGTCAAGGCGCGGTTTTACAACCGCATGGCTTATGAACTTGGCGGAGATTTTTACCGCTTTTCGTTTATAGAGGAAGATTACTGCCTTGCCGGCTGCTTTGACGTCGCGGGAAAAGACCTTTCGGCGGCCCTGGTCGCTTCCGCCCTGGCCGCGTTTTTTGAAACCCTGCAACTCTTCAAAATAAAAAGAAAGGCCGAAGCGATTAACCGTTCTCTTAACACCCTGGTCCGCGCCCTCTGCCCTGAAGACATTTTTGTAGCCGCCGCCCTGGTTTACGCTGATTTTAAAAAGCGCCGCGCCGAGATTTATAATTTTGGTTTTCCGCCTGTGTACGTTTTTACGGGAAAGGACAGGCCCCTGGAGGTTCCCGCTGCGTATCCTCCGCTTGGCATAGAAGAAAAAACCGGCGCGAAAAAAGGCTTTGTCATGCCGCTCAAAAAA
>JAIRTD010000005.1 GCA_031255115.1 Spirochaetaceae bacterium
AGGGTAAATGTTTCATGTCCCTAATCCTTGCCTGGCATTGAAAACGAATAAGGAGCCTTCTCCCAGGTGTCGTTTTATGTGCCACTTTTATTATACGCAATGATTAAGAACGCCCGCTGCCGGGTAGTCCTGTTTGTAATTCCCTACCACGTAAAGAATTACAATTTTGGAGATAAGGGGATTCGAACCCCTGGCCTATAGATTGCGAACCTATCGCTCTACCAACTGAGCTATATCCCCATGGCTTGATAGTATAGTAAAGCCGGGGCAAAAAATCAAGCGGAGTTTTCGGTAGTATTGTTATTTGGGGCATTTCGGCGGCATCGCCAGGGGGGCAAAATATCGTTTATGGTGTTTTTCTTTACAATGTGATTGACCGGATAATGAGAAAGCCCCATAATAGGGGCTTATGGGCGTGTATATAGTCAAGCGTGTTTTTCTGGCGCTGTTTACCATATTCTTCATTATTTGTCTGACTTTTATACTGATGAACACGGTTCCCGGCGGGCCGTTTTTGGGCGAAAAGGCGATTTCGCCCAGGGTTTTGGCCGAGTTGGAGGCCAAATACGGTCTGGACAAGCCGTTGCCGATTCAGCTAAAAAACTATCTGGTCAGCCTGCTCAAGGGTGATATGGGGGTTTCCCTCAAGATGCAGAAGAACAGGCCCGTATTGACCATAATAAGCGAAATGTTTCCGGTCTCGGCGAGAATAGGGGCTATAGCCCTGACCTGGGCTTTTATCGCGGGGGTGGCTTTTGGCTGTCTTGCCGCCTATGCGCGGGGCAGATGGGAGGACAGTGTGCTGCAGGTCCTTACCACGCTGGGTATTGCCTTTCCCAATTTTGTAAACGCCACGGTGCTTCTGGTTCTTTTTGCCGGGGGCCTGTTCCACGTATTTCCGGCCACGGGCTTGAGCAGGGGCGCCATAAGCTATGTACTGCCCTGTTTTACCCTGGGGCTGACTCCCATGTGTTCCATAGCCAGGTATACCAGGTCTTCGATGCTGGATGTACTCAACAAGGAATATATCAAGACCGCCAGGGCCTACGGTCATTCGGTTCCTATGATTATCTTTAAGTATGCTCTTCGCAACGCCCTGATTCCCGTAGTTACCTATATGGGGCCCATCACCGCGGCGGTGCTTACCGGCGGTTTTGTGGTGGAATCGGTGTTCAACATACCCGGCCTGGGGCGGTATTTTATCCAGAGCATACAGAACCGCGATTATCCTATCATCATGGGAACCACCATCTTCTTTGCCACACTGGTCATAACGCTCAGTTTCATTGTTGATGTTTTGTACAAAATCATCGACCCTCGTATAGAACTCGCCAAAGAGGCAAAGCTGTGAGCACAAGAGAATTCGGGGCGGATGACTTTAGTCCCGCCACGGCGGAAGAAAAAGAGGCCTTTGTTCCCCAGCACCGGAGTGTTTCCTACTGGCAGGACGCCTGGCGGAGAATCAGAAAAAACTATGTGGCCATGATTTCTCTGGGGGTCATTGTTTTTCTGTTTCTCTTTGCCTATGCTGGACCGCTTTTTATAGCTTATACCTACGAACAGCAGGTACGGGGCAGCGAAAATCTCGCCCCCTTTGCCCGTTCCGCCCAGGAGCTTGAACGCATCGCGTCAGGCGAAAAAGTTTTTCCCCACGTTTTCGGAACCGACACGCTGGGCAGGGATATACTGGTGCGGGTCATGTACGGAACCAGGGTTTCCATGATTATAGGCGTTGCCGCGGCGCTTTTAACCCTGGTCATAGGCGGCTGTTACGGTTCCGTCTCAGGCTATATAGGCGGCAGGGTCGATATGGTGATGATGCGTATCGTAGACATTATCTATTCGGTTCCTGATGTCCTTGTAGTCCTGCTTCTTGCCGTAACCCTCAAGCCTCTTTTAAGCGCCTTTGCCGACGCCAACCAGACCAAATTTATGGGAAGGCTTGTCATCGCCCTTGGTCCCAGCATCATAGCTATCTTTATCGCCTTCGCCCTCCTCTACTGGACTACCATGGCCCGTATCATACGGGGCCAGATACTCCAGCTCAAGCAGCAGGAATATGTGCTTGCCGCCATAGCCCTGGGGGCAAAAAACCGGCGCGTTATTTTTAAGCATCTGCTTCCCAACTGCGTAGGTTCCCTGGTCGCCGCCACCTGCCTCCAGATTCCCATAGCGATATTCCTCGAATCCTTTTTGTCCTTTCTCGGCCTCGGGGTAAACGCCCCGATGACCAGTCTCGGATCCCTGGCTTCGGACGCCCTGGGCGGCATGTACACCTATACCTACAGGCTTATTATTCCCGCGGCGATATTGAGCCTCCTTATACTCTCTTTTAATCTTTTCGGGGACGGACTGCGCGACGCTCTTGATCCAAGGTTGAAAAAATGAGGACTCCGGCATGAACACCCTGCTCGAAGTACAAAATCTTACGGTCTCGTTTTTTACTCCCGTAGGGGAAGTCAAAGCCGTAGGCGGCATCTCCTACAGCCTTGACTACGGCGAAGTCATGGGCATAGTCGGCGAATCAGGTTCGGGAAAAAGCGTAGAAGCCTACGCGCTCTTGGGCATACTCGAAGCGCCGGGCAAAGTAACCGGAGGCAGCGTCCGTTTTGAAGGCACGGAGCTTCTTGAACAGGACCGCAGGGAAATGGAAAAACTCAGAGGCGCAAAATTGTCCATGATATTTCAGAATCCCATGGACAGCCTCAACCCGGTGTATACCATAGGGAGCCAGCTTACCGGAGTACTGCGAAAACACAAACCCGGGATAAGTTCAAAGGACGCCCGGGCGCGGGCCCTCGAAATGCTCACCCTGGTCGGTATTACCAATCCCCGGCGGCGCATGCGGCAGCATCCCCATGAGCTTTCAGGCGGTATGCGCCAGCGGGTGATGATCGCCATGGCCCTGATCTGCGAACCCCAACTGCTTATCGCCGACGAACCGACTACGGCGCTGGATGTTACCATTCAGGCGCAGATACTGGAACTCATGAAGCGCATCACGGACAAGACCCGCATGGCGGTTATTTTTATCACCCACAACCTCGCCGTCGTGGCCGAGATCTGCGACAAGGTATCGGTAATGTACGGAGGGTATATTGTGGAACAGGGTTCGGCGGAGGATATTTTTTACCGGCCCAGCCATCCCTATACACGGGGGCTGTTGCGTTCCATGCCCCGCGTTGATGATGAAACCGGTCAAAGACTCATCCCTATTGAAGGTACGCCCATCAATATGCTCGAACCCAATCCCGGCTGCCCTTTTGCGCCCCGCTGCGATTCGTGCATGAAAATCTGCGTCAGGGAACTTCCCGGGTCTTCCGCCCTGTCTGAAAGCCACAGCGCCCGCTGCTGGCTGCTTGTCCCGGAAAAAGCGTCCGCGGCTGTTTCGTCCGGGGATACCGCTTCGCCGGTACATTCCGGTCCTGAAGGGGGCGGTCATGACTGAAAACCAGGGGACGCCCCTTATTCAAATTAAAAATCTTAAAAAATACTTTCCCGTCAGGGAAGGATGGGGAAAACTCAAATATATTCACGCAGTGGAATCGGTCCCCCTTTCCATCTGGCCCGGCGAAACCCTGGGTCTTGTGGGAGAATCAGGCTGCGGCAAGACAACCCTGGGCCGCACCATACTCCGTCTCTACGAGCCCAGTTCGGGGAACATACTGTTTAAGGGCGAAGACATTACCCGGGCCGCCATGCTCCCCTACAGGCGGAAGATGCAGATCATATTCCAGGATCCCTCGTCGTCCCTTAATCCCCGCATGACGGTGGGCGAAATAATCGGCGAACCCATAGACATACACGGCCTGGCAAAAACCAGGGAAGACCGAAAGGAACGTATAGCGGCCCTGCTTGCCAAGGTGGGCCTTAACAGCGAACACGCCAACCGTTACCCCCATGAATTTTCCGGCGGCCAGCAGCAGCGCATAGGCATTGCCCGCGCCCTGGCCGTTGAACCTGAGTTTATAGTCTGCGACGAACCGGTCTCGGCCCTTGATGTGTCGATACAGTCCCAAATTGTCAATATGCTTGAGGATATGCAGGCGGACCTGGGCCTGAGTTATCTTTTTATCTCCCATGATATTTCGGTGGTCCGCCACATCTCAAGGCGCATAGGGGTCATGTACCTGGGTTATCTTGTGGAACTAAGCGAAAGCAGCGAGCTGTACAAAAAACCGCTTCATCCCTATACCAGGACCCTGCTCCAGGCGGTTCCCATTCCCGATCCGCAAAAAACCCGTTCCCGCGAGCGTTCGGTGCTTGAAGGGGAGATACCCAATCCCCTGGAAAGTCCGCCGGGCTGCGTTTTTCATACGCTCTGCCCCAAGGCCACGGGGCGCTGCGCCGAACTGGTTCCCGAACTCCGCGAAGCGGAACCGGGACACCAGGTGGCCTGCCATCTTTATGCGACATAGGATTTTAGGGTATCCTAAAATCAAAAAAGTTGCCCGGGGCAATTTGTTTCCGGACAATTTCAATTTGCTATTTTTCTAAGGAGGAAAACATGGCTAAAAAAATGATTCTCTTTTTGACGGCTCTTGCCATACTGGCGGGCTGTTCCGGCCAGGCCAAGGAAACCGGTAAAGAAAGCCAGATCACCGCCGTTCTCGCCTCGGAGCCCAATACCATTGATCCGGCTCTGAATACCGCGGTGGACGGCGCCATATACCTGGTCCACGCCTTTGAGGGCCTGTACAAGTACGTCGACAACGGCAGGGGCGACGCGATCCTCGCGCCGGGTCAGGCGGGGAGCGAACCGGTCAAGACGGTAAATCCCGACGGAACCGTTACCTTTGTGTTCAAGCTCCGCAGCGGCCTTAAATGGTCGGACGGCCAGGCCCTTACCGCCAGGGACTTTGTCTACAGTTGGCAGCGCCTTGTCGATCCGGCGACCGCGGCGGACTATAACTACCAGCTTGACATGGTAAAGAACGCCAACGAAATCATGGCGGGCGACCTTGACAAGAGCCAGCTCGCGATACGGGCCATTGACGACCAGACTCTGGAAATAATCCTCACCTACGACTGCCCCTACTTCTTTGAAATCGCCGCCTTCCCCGCAACCTTTCCGGTCCGGGAAGACATCCTCGACAAGGCCGGGGACCAGTGGACCTTTTCCCCTTCAACCTATATAGGCAACGGGCCCTACCGCCTGCGGGAATGGACGCATAACAGTTATCTTCTTTTTGAAAAGAACCCCAACTACTATGAACCGGTGTCGGGGCCCGATCTTATCCGTTTTGCCCTCATGGACGATGACAACGCCCAGCTTGCCGGTTTCCGTTCGGGCGAAATAGACTTTATCGAGGAAATGCCCGTTGACGAGATTCCCTCCCTGCTTGCCAGCGGAGAACTCAATATAGTCCCCTATCTGGGAACCTATTTTGTCTGTTTCAATAATCAAAGGGCGCCCTTTACCGACGCCAGGGTACGCAAGGCCTTCTCCCTTGCCATAGACCGGAACTACATTGTCAACCAGATCACCCAGACCGGCGAAATGCCCGCCACGGCCTATGTGCCCTCAGGTATAGTGGACGCCGGCGGCGGCGGTACTGATTTCCGCCGGACCGGAGGCGAGTAGTACAAGGTAGGGGTCAACGATTACGAGGCCAATGTGGCCGAAGCAAGGCAGCTTCTTGCCGCCGCGGGTTATCCCGAAGGCAGGGGCTTCCCGGTGGTGGAATACGCCTATAACACCAACGACAGGCACCGGGCCATAGGCGAGGCCCTCCAGGATATGTGGCGCACCGCCCTTGGGGTAAACGTTACCCTGACCAACCAGGACTGGGCGGTATTCCTGGACAACCGCAAGGTGGGGAACTACCAGATTGCCCGGCACGGCTGGATTGCCGACTACAACGACCCCATTTCCTTCCTTGATATGTGGGTTACAGGCGGCGGCAATGACGACGCCCAGTACGCGGAACCCGAATATGACAGGCTTATTGCCAGCGCCAAGGCGACTTCGGTTCCTGAGGAACGCATGCGCTTTATGCACCAGGCCGAAGATATTGTTATGGGCCGCGACCACGCCGTGGGGCCTATCTACTTCTACACCCAGAAGTACATGATAAACCCCAAACTTTCGGGCCTCTATTATACGCCTCTGGGCTTCTTCTACTTTACCCAGGTTAAGATAGCCCCTTGACGATGACGCGCAAAATCCCCGGCGGCTTTTTTCCGCCCCGGGGAGGGACCCGCAAAGGCTCTGCCCAAAAGGGCTTTTCCGCGCGGGTCCCGGCCGGTCAGGTTGCTGCCGGCGATATTTCTGTTCGTATATTTCTTGACAAATCGGTTCTAAAAGGTAATACTTTTTGACAGAATGAAAATTCGTAATCTTGCCCACAGGGGATTCAGTGGGAAATACCCCGAAAATACCCGGCTTGCCTTTGTAAAGGCAATAGAAGAAGCCGGAGCGGATGGTTTTGAATCGGACGTGCATCTTTCGGCCGATGGAGAACCGGTAGTCATCCATGACCACGACCTTTCCAGAACTACAAACGGGAGCGGTTCTGTAGGCGGCGTCAAATTCGCCGAACTCCGCCTGCTTGACAACGGCGTCTGGAAAGGAAAGGAATTCGCGGGCCAGCGCATACTGCACCTGGACGAGCTGCTTGAAATCGTGGCGGAGTACAAGGCCTTCCTCAACCTCGAAATAAAAACCGGCGAAATCTTTTACAAGGATATCGAAAAGATATGCATCAAACGGATAAACGCCCTTGGCCTGGGAAAGCAGGTACTCATTTCGTCTTTTAACCATATTTCGGTACAGCGCTGCATGGAAATCGACCCTTCCATACGAACCGGATTTCTCTACGAAAGCCCCTTAATTAACATGGTTCGCTACGGAAAACAGCACGGCGCTTCGGCGCTCCATCCCCGGCTGTGCTGTCTCTACTACAGCCCCGACCTGGCGGACAAGGCCCACGCCGAAGGGCTTGAGATCAATACCTGGACGGTCAATACCGAAGACGACATGCGTTACTGCATCAGGCTCGGCGTTGACAGCATAATCTCGAATTATCCTGACAAGACCTCGGCGCTGTTAAAAAATCAAACAACGGAGGGGTAAAAAGCGTTATGAAATTACGAAAGCACGGTAATGCCGCGCCGTATCTTTTTTTGCTGCCCTCTGTTTTTATCTTCGCGATCTTTGTGTTTATGCCTTTTATCAGAACCGTGTTTCTGTCGTTTACCCTTACCAACTCCCGGGGCGAAATGGTGGAATTTGTCGGCCTCGAAAATTATATCAAGCAGTTTTCGAGTCCCATTTTTCGCAACAGCCTTAAACTGACCCTTATCTTTGCCCCCCTGGTGGGAGTCCCCACTTTTTTCGCCGCGTATTTTCTGGCGGCCCTTGCCAATGTGCGGGCCAGGGGAAGCAGGATTTACGAAGTCATGTACTCCCTGCCCATGGCGGTCGCTTCGGCTCCGGCCGCCGCTATATGGTTTATGCTTCTTTCGTCAAGCCGGGCGGGAATAATCAACCATATATTGGGCACCGACATCAGGTGGCTTCTTGACGCCCGCTTTGCCCTGTTCGGCGTGGCCTTTGTTACCATTTGGCTTAACGTGGGGACCAGTTTTATCTTTCTCCTAACGGGCTTCAGAAACGTGCCTGACGAACTGCTGGAAAGCGCCCGCATAGACGGGGCGGGATATTTTAAGCGGCTTTTCAGCGTCATTACCCCGGTGGCTTCTCCACAGATATTCTTTGTGATCTTTCTTAACATCATCTCTTCCTTTCAGTCTTTTGCCCAAATCAGGCTGCTTACCCAGGGAGGACCAAGTTATTCCACCAATGTACTGGTGTATACGATTTACCAGGCGGCGATCAGGGATTCGCGCTTTGAGACCGCCTTTGCGCAGTCGATGGTGCTCTTTGTAATTATACTGGTAATTACCATCATTCAATTTAAAACTGAAAACAGGATGGTTCACTACCAATGAACAAGACGGCTCATGTTTTTGCGTATCTTGTAAAACTCGCCATAGGGCTTTTGATTATATCGCCCATACTCCTGGGCCTTTCGATGAGCTTTATGTCTCCTTCGGAAATGGCGTCCATACCGCCCCACTTTATTCCCCATGATCCTGTAACCTATACCTACCGGAACGCTACAAGCACGGTTCCTATTTTCAGCTTTATGTTGAACAGTTTTATAGTCTGCGCCATTGTCATTGTGGGACAAATTATTACTTCGAGTTTTGCCGCCTACGCGTTTTCGTTCTTCAATTTTAAGGGAAGAAGAGCCATATTCCTCCTCGTGCTGACAACCATGATGATACCCGCCGACGCCATCATCATCGCCAACTACCTTACCATAGCCCAGCTCAGGCTCAACGACACCTATCTGGGGCTGGTCGCTCCCTACCTTGCCTCGGCAATGGGAATCTTTCTCATGCGGCAGTTTTTTTTGACCATACCCAGGGAACTGCACGAAGCGGCCATCATGGACGGATGCAAGGACCTGCGTTTTCTTTTTACCATTGTAATGCCTATTTCCAAACCGGCCATGGCGTCTCTGGGCGTCTATGTATTTATCCAGGTGTACAACCAGTTTCTCTGGCCCCTCCTGGTTACCAATACCAACAAAATGCGTACCGTGCAGGTTGGCATGAGCATACTCAAAGAAGCGGAAGCCGTAGATTACGGCGTGGTCCTCGCCGGATCGGTGCTGATCCTCATCCCGGCCATATTCGTGTTCATCATAGGCCAGCGTTATCTGGTCCGCGGCATGACCGCCGGCGCGGTCAAAGGCTGAAAACGCGCTTATTATTGGCGGCTCACGCCGCCTACTTAGGAGTTGTCATTAACGCTGCGCGTTAATGTTCAATTAACCTGGCGGCTCACGCCGCCTATAATAGGAGAATTATCATGAAGAAGAAAATGTTGTGGGCTCTGCCGGTTCTGGCAGTGTTGCTGGCTTTCTCGTGTTCCCGGAGTGCCGGAAGCGGCGACGGGGGAAAAACCAAGGTTATTTTTTGGCATGCCATGGGCGGGCGTAACGGCGAAGCTCTGGAAAAACTGATAACTGCCTTTAACGCGTCACAGGAC
The DNA here is from genome assembly GCA_031255115.1 of Spirochaetaceae bacterium. GTDB lineage: Bacteria > Spirochaetota > Spirochaetia > Treponematales > Breznakiellaceae > JAIRTD01. The sequence continues at coordinate 9,062 of JAIRTD010000005.1, forward strand.
GCGATTGAGGTAGAAGGCCAATACCAGGGGAATTACGACGATGCCATTACCAAGCTCCGCGCCACGCCAAAGGGATCGGGACCGGACCTGATGCAGCTCTACGATATTGGAACCCGCTGGGCCATTGATTCGGGGACTACCCTCAAGATGCAGGATTTTATCGACCGGGACAGATACGACATCTCGGACTATGAACCGAACATCCTTGCCTACTACACCCTGGACGGAGAACTCTATTCCATGCCCTTTAACTGTTCTTCGCCGGTTATCGTCTATAACAAAGAGGCGCTCCAAAAAACCGGCCTTGACCCCCAAAAGGCCTTCGCCACCATGGATGACTGCCTTGCCACGGGAAGGGCGCTCAAGGCGGCCGGTATGGAAGCAGGTAATTCCTTTACCAACTACAGTTGGGTATTTGAACAGCTTGTGTCCATACAGGACCAGGACCTGCTTGACAACGGCAACGGACGCCTCGGCAGGGCTACCGAAGTCATCGCCAGTGACGCGCTCCTTAAAATCTTCACCAAACTGAAGACCATAGTAGCCGATCCTTCGAGCAGGAATTTCGGCAAAGGAACCGCCGAATCCAAGAACCAGTTTGCCACCGGCACGGTCGGTTATATACTTGATTCCTGTTCGGTCTATGTTGATATTTCCGCCGCCGCGGGCGGCAAATTCAGCGTCGGCTTCGCCCCTGTTCCCAAGGTCAACCCCGGCGACACGGGCGGCGTCTCGGTAGGCGGCGGCTCCCTCTGGCTCATGGATAACGGCGACTCAAAAAGATCCGACGCCGCCTGGGAATTCGTCAAGTTTGTAACCGGCGCCCAGCAGCAGGGCGAATGGTCCATAGGAACAGGCTACCTTCCCATACGCAAATCGGCAGTGGAGCTTCCCTTCTACCAGGACTACATCAACAACGTCAACCCTGAACTCATAGTGGCCATCGAAGCCCTGAGAAACTCAAAGCCCTCCTGCGCCGGAAGCGTCATGGGCGTATTCTCCAAAGCCAGGGTCATCATCGAAAACGAAGTTGAAACCATGATCAACGACCGCTCGGTAACTCCCCAGTCCGTGGTAGACAAGATTGTAAGCCAGATCAACGAGGAAATTACCCTGTACAACAGAACGAACTAAACCACGCGGCTTATCTTGCGCAAATATTGCGCATAATGACGCGTTGTGTATAAACCGGGCTTGTTTATACACCATAGATTTGAGTTTGTCAGGTGTGGAATTAGTTAATTCCCTACCTGACAAACACTTATAATCGGAATTCTCTGACAATTTCAAATTGTCAGAGAATAAAAGCCCGGTTGAATTTAACCACGCAGGCGGCGTAAGGCGAAATAAGGAAGAACTTGTTAGCAAGCGCTTAGCGAGAACTTCTTTGACTTGTTCGCCTTTGCGGTTTCTTCTTCTTTATGGCACCATAGAATAACGCTACAGCCTTGCTATTTCCTCCAGGGAAAGTTGCGTATACGAGCGTATCTTTTCGGGGTTAAGGCCGTCCCTTTTCATGTTCCGGGCTGCTTCCAGCTTTTCCTGATGCGCCTTTTGGCTTGCCTCGGCCAAACCTTCGGCTTTGCCTTCCTGGCGGGCATCTACCAGGGAACTCTGTAAGTCAAGCTCGTACTTGAGTTTGCTTTCCTGCCCGGCCCATTCAGCCTCATCACGGCTCAGCGTCAACAGCG
>JAIRTD010000086.1 GCA_031255115.1 Spirochaetaceae bacterium
GTCCGCATAGCCGGTCAGGTCTTTACCGTTCCCAACCCCGGCAAGGTTCCTGTTGAAACAGGCGGAAACTGCTGCCTGGCTTTCAGGCCCGAATCAGTCAAACTTTCAAAAGACAAAGAAGGCATACCCGGCACGGTCAAACGGGTTACTTTTTTCGGTTCCAATGTTGAATACGAACTTGACGTGGCGGGAACCACCCTGGTAATCGAAATATACAATCCCCAGCTTTTTACCAGCTATAGCGAAGGCGAAAAAATAAACGCTGTCCTTGATATTGAATGTGTGCGGGTGCTGCCCGATACGCCCCTTAACGGAGAGTAGGGCCTTTTGCGCGGCAAAAACCAAAGAACGGCCGTCCCATTATGCGCAATGATCTTATGGAGCGGCCCGCTTAAAAGCTTTCCAGGGGCGCGTCTTCGTCCATAAATTCAGGAAAGGTGTACACTATGGTTCCCGAACTTTTTACCCTGATTTCGGCAATGCCTTTTGAGACCAGGGCTTCAAGTTCCTTTCGGACCTGGTCTATGGAACTATCGGTTTCAAGCGCCGCCTGACTGAGGCTGAGTATACCCCTGTTTTCTTTGGCAAGCCTGAGCAGTTGTTTTTCGATACTGTCGTTTTCCCTGACTATGCGTACATCGCCGTCGTCAACCGTACGCCATCCCCTTTCCCGCGCGGCATGACCGGTATTGGGCCTGGTATAGGCGTCATAGAATTGGGCGTGCAAATTTCGTCGTATATTGGCGTCCTGGACCTGTCTGGGGAGCGTCAATAAATCGTATATGCACCCAAAGCCGCCGAGCCCGGCTGTACACATCCAAAGCAGCCCCGTGGGAATCTTCCCCAGATAAAAACGGTGGAACCCGAGGGCTCCAAAACCCGAGAGCGCCCACAGAAGATAGGCTATGCCCAAACTGTACATGACGCCATTGTACTTTATGAGGATAAAAATGGCAACGCTGAAAAGGGGAAAACAGCGGTTCCCACTAACGGCCTTTTTGGGTATACTGGTCTTATGGTACAGGTGCTTTTCGGTCTTCGCTATCAGCAGCAACTCAGGCGCACCAGGGATTCTCTTTTATCGGTTCTTGAGGAATCGGTTGCCGCTTCGATGGAGGCTTCGGGGGGAACGGTCAGGACCGGGCACCGGTATATAGCCGCTGATTTTGACAGCGATGCCGTGGCGTTTGCCCTGGATCTCCTTTCGCTGCTCGAAGTTCTGCACGCCATACTGGAGCAGGCCCGGCCTGAACTCTACGGCCATACCTGCATTGTAGGTCATGATATTGACGAAGAAGCCATATATCCCCTGCTCAGGGATTTTTCCTCTTTTAAGAGCGCGACGGGGATATGGTGCGACGAGCGTTTTATAGAAGCACTTGGGCCCTATGTTGATTTTGAACCGGCCGGAAAAACGAGAAATGCCGCGTACCGTTCCATCGGGGGTTTTAAGGTCTTTAATCCCCTTCAGGTTCGGAATCTCAGAAAAAATATAGGCGAACTGCTTGAGAGCAGGCGGGAAAATCCGAGAATCATCCTTATCGGCGCGGAGTTTTCGGGAATACGGGACGGTATTGAACAATACGCCGCCGGAAGGCTAGAAGATTTTCCTCCTCTGGTGTTCCGCTTTGGCGCGGGCGGCAGGGGCGTTAGTTGCCTTGCCGACGCCCTGACCGGCGCTATCCTTGGAATGTTGACACGGGATGATCCCGCGCTGGGAGAACGGCTCGAAAAGGACCGCGAACTGCTCTGCCGCGAAAGGCTCAGGGACGAGTTTTCCCCTTATTTGAAAGAACGCTCCCGCTCCTTTCTGGGGGCTTTTCTCGGCGCCTACGAAAAGGCCGCGGCCGCGGAGGAAAAGCGGCCCATACTTATCCTTGAGAATATTCACGAGGCCGAAGAGTATACCCTTGGTCTGCTGCTTGAATGGTGTTCCGCTTCGACCGGACGGCTGGGCGCGGCGGTGTACTGCAGTTCCCGCAGGGAATCGGGCCTTGAGGCCTGGCAGAACGCCGGTTTTAATCTTTTCCAGGTAAAACTTCCTGATGATTATTTCAGGCCCCTTCCGGGGACCGGGACCGACGCCAGGGTATGGACCCGTTCCCGCGACCTCTGGGAATTCGCCTACCTGGTCCATCTGCTCCGCCCCTGTTTTCCCCCCCAGGCCCTGACCGGACTGCTTGAGGAAGAAGGAAAAAATTCCTTCATGGTGGAAGAGGCCTTTTCGCTGCTGTACAATATCGGCATCATCAATTCCCGCGAGGACCCCCAGGTCCGCATACGGGATTTTGAAGCAAGGACCGACCGGGTGCTCGGCGCGCGAAAAAAAATAATCGCCGGCCTTGCCAGAAGGCGGCTCCTCTCCTGGATACACGAAAGAAAGATGGAACCCTGTTACAATCTTCTTCGCATACTCTCAAGGCTGGGGAGCAGGGCCGATGAAGATCTCATCCTTGACGCCCTGTGCCGTGATACGGTTGACGGGACTTTTTCCGGCATCGAAGATGATTTTGACGACGAACGCATTACGGCCATTGTTGGGCCGGAACTGGCCCCGGCCCTGTTTTATATATTCAAGACTCTCAAGGTACTCATCCACGGAACCGAGGTGCAGATACGGGAAGCCTTTTTATACGCCCCGCCCGACAATGTTTCCTCCCCGCGCTACCGGGCCTATGTACTCCTCAACCTGGCCACCTATCAGATAGGAATAAACGATTTTTCCGCCGCGTCCGAATCAGTCAAGGAGGCCATGCTTCTTACCCAGGGCGGGGTCCGCGGCCTGGCCCGTTCGTACCGTGCCTTTGCCCTGGTCAATCTCAGTCAGGGCAAGGTAGGCGACGCCATTGATTATCTTCAGTTTGCCGCCGAATACGCGGCGCGGGACAAGGACGATGAGGAACTTGCCTTAACCGCGTTCTACGCCGCCGGAGCCCATTATATTTTCGGGAATATAGCCAAGGCGGAACGGCTTGCCTTTGAAGCCGAAGAAGAAGCCTTGCGCGGCGGCCTGAGTTCCTGGGCCGGGCGCTTTCGCTTTTTTCAGGCCCGCTGCCGCTTTGAAACCGGCCGGTACCGGGAGGCCCTGGAAATGTTCGAGGCCCTCAAAGGCATGCAGGGCTTTGAAGGCGAAGCGCCGGTTTTTGACGCCTGGATTATGCGTACCGAAACCTATATACTCCCGGGCGGCAGTACCAAAACCTGGCCCGGAGGCGACGGCGCCCTGTTCCGCATTGAAGCGGCCCTGCTTGACCGGCGTTACGAGGAAGTTCTTGAACTTTCCGACCGGCTGCTCATGGAGCTGCCCACCCAGGATTTTCTCCTGATAGAACAACCCGACTGGCGCAGCGGCTTTTCCCAGTGCGAACTGTTGATCATACCCAAGACTGAATATTTTCAGCGCCTGGCTTCAACCTACAAGGCCCTGGCCCTGGGCAGACTTGGCCGTTCCCGGGGAGCCGATACGGACCAGGCCCTGCACCTTATGCAGCATATAACCAGGGATGAACGCTTTCCCGGCGCCGACCCCAACGACAATTTTTACTTCTTTTCGCT
>JAIRTD010000091.1 GCA_031255115.1 Spirochaetaceae bacterium
TTCCGCATACTATACCTTACCCCATGCGTTCTTTGTCCGCAAGCTACCTTCCCCCGGGTTCTCAAACGCGGTACACGCCGTTCTTTTTGCGCGCCGGGGACGGGTGGGGGGTAGCCGGAGACTTGCGGGCAAGGCTCCGGCGCAGGGGGGCGCGCCAATTGTCCAAAAATATACAGAGTATATTTTTGGACCTGGGGTTTTGCGGAGCAAAACTCCATTGCGCTGTTCAGGCATGGAAATGCGCCCCCCTTCGAGAACTATTGACGGTGTTGCTTTTGTTGGGGGGCACGCCGTGTTGCATTTTCGCGTAAACATGCTCGCCGGCTCGCATGAGGCATTTGGCGCCCACCTTCGAGAACTATGCAAAAGGGCTTTTTTGCAGTATATTTAAGGCAGCATGGATAAGTATTTTACAAGAATTCGCTGTTTTGCTGCGGGGGTATTTTGCGTTCTTTTGGCGCTGCTCTTTTTTTCCTGCGCCTCGGCTCCGAAAAAGGCCGATGGAGACCCGGCGCTTTCTGCCGGAGAGGGGCCGAAACAGGCCGAGCCGCAAAGTACCGGCGATATTCTGGCAAGGGCCGCCGAATTTCTTGTTCAGGGAAACTTTGAAGAGGCTTTGGCGCTTTTTGACCGTATAAACAGCGAGGACGCCGCGAAAAGGGATATCAGGCTCCTCAAGGCGTCGGCGCTGATTTCCGCGGGAAGGGACGAAGACGCCCGTTCAATTATCGAAGATATTCTTTCTATTGAACCGGACCAGGCTGACGCGCTTTTTATTCTGGCCAATCTGGAAGCATCGCTGGGTAAAACCAGGGAAGAACAGGCCCTGCTTGAGCGTATTGTCCGGGTTGAGCCTGAAAACAGCGACGCTCTGGCCGCCCTGGGCAGTATCGCGATGGGCGCCAGATCGTATGACCGCGCGGCTTCCTACTATGACCAGGCGCTTAAAAGCAATCCTGACCACGGCGAGGCTTTGACGGGCAGGGCGGCCCTGTACCGCAGGGCCAATGATCCAAGAAAAGCGGTGGAACTGCTTACCCGGGCCATTGGGCATAATCCGTCATGGGCCACGCCTCTTGTGGCAAGGGCGCAGATTTATAAGGAAGAAGGCTATCCCCATCAGGCCCTGGAGGACCTGGATATAGCGCGGGTTCTTGCTCCTGACAATTACTGGGTCAGCATAGACCGGGGCAGCGCGCTGCTTGAGCTTATGCGTCTTGATGAGGCGCTCGAAGAATTTACCCGGGCCCAGACACTGGAGCCGGAAAATTTTCTCGCCTATGTGTATACCGCCGGTCTGCGGGACGATCTCAAGGATTATGCCGGAGCGGAGCGGGACTACGAAAAACTGGTCAGGCTCAGGAGCGATTATTACTTTGCCTATGAGGGGCTGGGTATTCTGAAAATGCGGAGCGGCCGTTGGGACGAGGCCAGGGCCGCTTTTATCGAAGCCTATAAACAGGATACCGGTAATTTGAGTTATCCTTTTCTTATCACCACCAACTGGATACGGGCGCGGGGTCCTGCCGACGCAAAGGGATTTCTTGCGGAAGTTTTACGGACCGTGCCCCGCAACAGCATTGAATGGGCGCTGTTCAGGCTGTTCCACGACCAGTCAGGCGATGTTGATATTGCCGTGCGCATAGACCGGGAACAGAACATCGACAAGAAGGCCCAAATGCTCTATTATCTTGCGGAGTATTACGCCATACGGGGAAACAATTCCCTGGCGGACAGGTACTATATGCAGGTACGGGAAATGAACCGCCAGGGGCTTCTTGAATGGAAACTCAACACAATGGCCATCGAAACCCGTCATCTTGATGAGCCATAATGGAAGGAACAGGAACGTTCTTAAAACTTAAAGAAATTCTCGAAACCCATTCGGCGGACAAAAAGGTGGTTATCCAGACCCATGATTTTCCTGATCATGACGCTGTGGCGGCGGCCTTTGCCCTGGCCGAACTGCTTAAACATTTTGATTTTGAACCTTCGATACTGTACCGGGGAGAGATTCGCAGCCATTCCCTTACTACCATGATTGGCGAACTGGGCATTTCTCTTGCCAGGGTGCGCGGGGATATGGCCCCGCCGGAACTTGTCAAGTGTCCCTGCGTCATTGTGGACGGCAATCCGGCCAATGCCAACGCCAGGGAAACGACGGAGTTTCTCGCGGGGGTGGTGGACCATCACGGCAATTCCGCGCAGCCTGAGTGTCCCTTTATTGACATACGGCCCGACAATGGATCTTCTTCGTCCATGGTTGCCGGGTATTGGGAAGAAGCGGGACTTGTCCCGGCCCCTGACATAGCCACGGCCCTGCTTATGGGCATAGAGATGGACACCGACTTTCTCTCCCGCAGGGTAAGCCGGAATGACCTTGACTCTTTTTACCGCCTGTTTTTTTTGGGCGATTGGCAGAGCGCGTCAAGAATCGTCAAGACTTCGCTCTGTCAGGCCGATCTTCCTGTGTTAAAAATGGCGGTCAACAACGCAACAATAACAGACGGCCTTTTTTTTACCTATCTTACCGTTGACTGTTCCCAGGAACTGATTTCTATACTGGCTGATTTTTTTCTCAGGCTCAGGGAAATCACGGTAAGCGTGATTGTCGAAATAAAAGGCCGGGACCACCATGTGTCGGTACGGAGCCGCGACCAGGGTATTTCTGCGGCAAAGATAGTACGGGAAGCCCTAAAGGACATAGGAGCGGGCGGCGGTCATGACCACATGGCCGGCGGGGCCCTCGACATTTCTCTCCGCATCAGCAGGAGCGAAATTTTCAGGCGTTTTGAAAAGGCGTTTAGCAACGCGCAGGAGCATAAATTGAAGGACAACCAGATGCGGCTTGAACTCGGCGGCAGGGAGATAATACTTGTCGGTACCGCCCATGTTTCTAAAGAAAGCATAGACGAAGTCGGCAAGGTCATACGGGAAAACAAGCCCGATATGGTCTGCGTCGAACTTGATCAGGGCCGTTATACGGCAATGACCCAGAAGGATAACTGGGAAAGCCTTAATGTTATCAAGGTGTTTAAGGAGGGCAGGGGCTTTCTCCTCCTTGCAAACCTCGTGCTTTCTTCGTTTCAGCGCCGCCTGGGCATGGAGTTCGGCGTAAAACCCGGCGAAGAAATGTGCGCCGCCGTGGACGCGGCCTATGAACTGGGCGTACCCTATACCTTCTGCGACCGGGAAGTGCAGATAACGCTTCGCAGGGCCTGGGGCCGCTGCGGATTCTGGAGCAAGGCGAAACTTTTGGCTTCACTTATATCAAGCGCTTTTACCACGGAAAAACTCAGCGAGGAAGAAATCGAAAACCTTAAAAAGCGGAGCGAACTTGACGGCATGATGAACGAACTTGCCGAGTACCTTCCTTCGGTTAAAGAGACCCTTATTGACGAACGGGACCGCTATCTTGCCGCCAGGATATGGTCCGCCGGGGGCAAAAAATCCGTGGCCGTACTCGGGGCCGGCCACCTCGCCGGGGTTCGTTCCCAGCTTGAACACCTGGCCGGAAGCGGCGGGGAGGAGAATCTCGCGGCGCTCGAAACCATACCGCCGCAGTCATTGCTTTCGAAATCACTGGGCATAGTGATTCCCTTCCTCATCGTCGCGCTTATCGCGGCGGGCTTTTTCCGGGGCGGGGACCTGAGCCTTTCCATGCTGCTCCGCTGGGTGCTGCTCAACGGTTCTCTTGCCGCCCTGGGGACGATTATCGCCCTGGGACATCCCCTTTCGGTGCTGGTTTCTTTTATTGGCGCTCCCATAGCCACCATTAACCCCTTTATCGGCGTGGGGCTTTTTTCCGGCGTTACCGAAGCAAGCCTGCGCAAGCCCAAGGTAGAAGACGCGGAAAACCTGTACACCGATATAGGGAGCCTCAAGGGCATATACCGCAACCGTATTCTGCGGGCCCTCCTGGTCTTTTTGCTCTCATCCCTGGGCGGCGCGGCGGGGAATTTTATCGCCATTCCCTTCCTTACCCGGCTGCTGTTTTAGAGTTATATCAGTATAACAAAAATCGTATAAATATGCGCTAATTCAAGATAAAATTTGAGATAAAGTATATTTTATGCATAAAAATACTTGAATCTTTTTTGTTATTGGTATATTTCTTTCTATGGGCGCCTGTGGGGGGCTTGCGGGATATAGGGCCCGGGGGCTTTCGGGACAGGGGCTTTGATGGGTGGCCGGGCCGCCTGTAAGAGGAGGGAAAAAATGAAGGGGATGCGTTTTTCGGGAGCCTTGTTGCTCATTCTGTCTGTAATGGCGCTTGGGTGCGCCAAAGAACAGCGTATTAAAATCGGCTTTAATATTCCTCTAACCGGGGATTCGCCCAAAATAGGCGAGGGCGCAAAATTTTCCGCCCAGTTAATAGAAAAAGAAA
>JAIRTD010000122.1 GCA_031255115.1 Spirochaetaceae bacterium
CTGGTCAACGGAGTGAACAAGCAAAATCAAAACCTCCGGGAATTAAAAGAAAAAGCCGAGGCCGCTTCGCTTGAGTTAAAAGAGGACAGGGATACCATAGCCGCCATGAAAGACGCCCTTAAAGTGGGCCTCTTTTTTATGGACAAGGATTTTATTATTCAAAGCCAGTACTCCAAAGCCCTGGAATCCATCCTGGAACTAAAAGGCCTCGAAGGTAAAAAATTCACCGACCTTTTAACAACCCAGATAAAAGAGCAAAAACTGAGCGACCTCATGGAATATCTGGTGCTTCTTTTTAACCGCTCCCGCGCGCCGGAACGGCTCAGCGCCGATATGCTGGAACAGCTAAACCCCATACAGGAGATGAACTACATCAGCCCCAAAACCGGTGAAGAAAAAACCCTCAACTGCAAATTCGTGCCCGTAGACCGGGGCGACGGCAGGCTATTCATCCTGGGAAACCTTCAGGATATTACTACCGAAAAGAATCTTCAGAGGCAGCTTGTAGAAGAAGCCCAAAAGAACAAAGAAGAAATAAGCAGGCTGAAAGCCCTCATCAAAAAAAGTTCGTCCGCCGCAGCGCCTTAAAACAAAACCAAGCCTTGACAATAGCCTGTAGCCGCGCCATACTAATATTTGCGTACTTCAAAGGAAGTGAGGTGGCCGGCTTTGCCGGGAATCCTCCGCTATCCCGTAACTGTAACCGGGTCTGAACAGGCATCCGCCAAGGTTCAGCTTGTTCCGCCAAAACGGCCACTGGCATATTGCCGGGAAGGCCGCGGAACGAAGGCAGCTTTTTAGCGCCCCCGCAAGCCAGGAGACTTTGGTATGTATCCCGCATAGACGGGCGGGCCGCCCCAGGCGGTTCTATCTTTTTTCAGGCTTCGAGGATTGAGCCTTGAGAAAAACTGCCGCATATCACCGGTAATTTTTCCCAGTGGAAGCGCGCCTGACGCGCCGTTTTGTACAAGACGGCGTCCATCACAGCGCCGCTCTTCCAGGCTCCTTTTCTTCGGAAAGGAGTAAGTCATGTTTAAACAAATTTCTGCGGCGCGGAATCTCCGCCGAAAAAGCTTGTGGCCCATTTGGGCCCTCTCCGTCCTTTTCCTGGGGACGCTCTTTTTTGCCGGATGCGAACAGCCTTCGGGAGGCGGCGCTAATACGGTTATACGCATTGACGATGCTACCGGCCTCCTTATAGAGACCGTTGATGACTTAAAGGCCATAGGCAAAGATTCGGTTTCTCTTACAAAAACATATGTTCTTGGAGCGAACCTTGAACTTAAAGACTGGACGCCCATCTGTAATAAAGACGACCCCTTTTCCGGCAGCCTGAACGGTGGCGGGTATACTATTACACTGAAAAGTTTTGACCCAAGTGTGGTTTCGGCCAATACGTATCTGGGCATCTTTGGCTATGTAAAAGGCAACGGTTCTGTCAGTGCGCTTATTAAAAACCTCAAGATTGTATCGGAAATTAATCAAAGCTCCACAAACACAGGCGGTCAGGCTATCGGGGTACTGGCGGGTTTTGCGGAAAACACGGAGTTTAGCAATATCGCCCTGAGCGGGGATTTTGAATTTACAACAGACAAAAATACCTACTTTGGCGGCGTTGTGGGTTACGCCCAAAAGGGGGTATCTCTTACAAACAGTACTACCAGTATGACGATGAAGGTTGATGGTGGAAACGGCGGCGGTCTGATTGGGGGCATGTATTATAATTATGCAGGGGGACTGGTTGGGGCGTTTAAAGACGGTGTCGAAATCACCGCTTGTCATAATACGGGCGATATTAGCGCCGATTGTACTACGACAGGTTCCCAGGTGTTTTGCGGCGGTATTGCCGGGGGCAGCTATTACACTTTTACCACCGTATATCAGGGAAAGATAGAAGACTGTTCTTCCACCGGGAACATCATCGCCAAATGTAAGGGCTTCTGGTCCTGGGCAGGGGGCATCGCCGGGTGTCTTGTCGGGGATGGCGACGGAACCTTGGAAAAGACCACCCGGATAGTGCGCTGTTGGGCAAGCGGAACCGTGTCGGTAAAGGATACCGGAGCGGGGTTTCCCTATGTGGGCGGCATAGTGGGATACAACTACTACGGGGCGCTGGTTTCTCAGTGTTATTTTACCGGCGCTGTAATTGCTGACAAGGCCAATGATTATACCGGCGGCATTGCCGGGTACAACTCAAAAAACGACGGGCATAACTCCCGCATAGAAGACTGCTGGTCAGGCGGTACGGTAACCGGTTTTAATAATGCCGGCGGCATCGTAGGACAGAACCAGGTAAACACCTTTGTCAGGCGCTGCTATTCAATCGCGTTTGTAAAAGCCAGTGGCGCGGGTTCAACAGGCGTTGGCGGTATTGCTGGTATGAACGCCAGCGTGGAGGCAAATGCCATAAGCGGCTGTGTGGCCCTGAATCCATCAATAGAAGCCGGTAATGCCAACAACATTCACAGAATTGTAGGAGGCGGATCCAGTACGCAGCACAGCAACAACCACGCCTGGTCCAACATGGCCGTTAATCCCGGCAGCGGAACCTATACGCCGGATAAAACCATAAATGGAAAGGACGGCGCGAACTGCACGGAAAAGAAGCCGGGCATCGAATTATACCGGGACACTCTCGGCTGGGACTTCACTACAGTCTGGAAATGGGGGACAAATGGTTATCCAATTCTGCAATGGCAGTCGTAACGGAGGCGCCTCAAGCGGGGTTTTCGGAGCTTTGGCATATACGCTGAGAAACAGCATGAAAAGATTATTGTCCATCTTTATTGCCGCGTTTTTTATTTTTGGTTCCTGTGATCTCTACGATTACGGGCAAATGGGGAATGCGGACAGGACGGACACATTCTATCCTGGGGACGCAGAGTTTGACAGCGCCATGTCCTCCATGTCAGGTGTGTGGTACTCTCACTATGCCTCTATCGGCAGGCTCGACGGTTTTCGTATCGGAACTTGGGAAGACTTTGATGACCTGGTAGAAACTACCGGGAAAATAGCCCTGTTTCCAGATGTGGTAACACCGTATCAAACATACACAGGGAGCTATACTCCCCTGTCAACAGATTACTTTGTCCTATTTGACGATACGGTCTACGGCCAGACAGACGATACAAGTCCCGCACAGGGAGGCTGGGGATTTTCGTACTGCGGCATAGTCCGGGCAATCAATGTGTTTAACGGCGACTCCAACCGGGGCGCCATCATCATCGAATACCTTGACGGCTGCGCCCCCCAATGGGACAATGAGATAAAAAACGGGCAGCGTCCTTTTTTCGGCATTTACTACCGTAGATTACACAACAGCAGTATCCAGATGGCAAACGCGATTGACCTCGCCGCTTCTAATAACGGGGAAGAGTACTACGCCGAAACAAAACATCTGGACGAAGCTATAGAAAAAAACAGCGCCGAAAACGAAGCGGAGTTTATCTCCTGGGGTGTTGTCATTCCGCATGAGCAGGAATAATAATGACAGATTATTTGCCAAAGCAAAACAACAGGCCAGTCCGGTATCCA
>JAIRTD010000161.1 GCA_031255115.1 Spirochaetaceae bacterium
GGCGTTTTGATTTTATGAAGAACGTAATGATTTGTTTGCTGCACTTGGGTGTAAAAGAGAATAAATGTATGGTTGCCACCCACATGTTAAATAATTATATTTTATCCTCCGTGTCCGACGAGATTTTTTTTCGTTCTTTCCCCTCGGATGCCCCCAACCCCTACGAGGCGATCCTGGGGAGTAATTTTGAATGGCTGTCCTTTGACGAACAGTTTAACTGCGGGCTGGAAGTTTTATTCACCGGTTTTAAGACGCTAAAATAATATTCTGTATTCGTGCCGAAGGAGTCTAATATCCAGATACCCGCTTACTGGTTTGATTCAACCTCGTGGTTAAAAACCTCTGTTCCTTTTTGTTTTAATTGTCGCCGCGTAGAGCGTATTGAGCAGCCCGAGAAAGGCCGAAAGGGCAAAAAGGACCTCAATGCCCACGGCTGCCCACAAAAAGCCGCCGAGGAGGGCGATGAGTATGCTGATCGCGTGGTTTACCGAAATGCCCGTGGATAGGGTGGCGGTAAGTTCTTCTTTGTTAGCCGCTATGTCCTGGACATATACATTGCTTGCCATGCTGGCAAGGGAAATAACCGAATCAAGGACAAAGTTGACGCATATCACCATGTAGGCTATGTGCAGGGGAAAGAGATGATGGGCAAAGCCGTAAAAGAAACAAACGACCATGAGTATGAGCGTATCGGTGACCATGACGAATTTGTATCCGACTCTGTCAATGAGTTTTCCTATAAGGGGGCTGAAAATAGCGCCGAATACCGCGCAGACGGCCAGGAGCAGGGCTATTACCGAAGTATCGGCCCGGTATTTTAATATGAGCACATAGGGGGCAAAGGTGATAAAAATCTGTTTGCGGCTGCCGTAGAACACTTCGAGCATGTAGTACTTAAAGAATTTTTTCGCAAAATAAAAACGCCGCCGCTTTCCTATGATGGCGGTTTCCTGTATGGCGAGGGATACCAGCATGGCGCCGGTCATCAGGGCCGCTCCGGCGGCAAAAACAATCTTAAACTGGGTGATATTGGTTCTTGAAAAGCCAAAACGCGAAAAAACAAAAAAGAGTCCCGTAACAATAACAAAACCCGCTATGTTTCCAAGCTGGCCCAGGGCGCTGGTTATGCCCAGGGACGCGCCGCCCTGGGTACTCTTGGCCAGTTCAAGGGAAAGGGTGCTCCGCACCGGCATGGTAATGTGTTCCCCGGCGCTGTAAACCACCATAAAGAGAATCACGACGAATTTTCCCGTACCGGCAAGGAGAAGCCCGAAAAGCCCGGCGGCCATAATGGCCGTGCTGATTTTGAATATACGGCTCTGGGTAAGACGGTACATCAGGGCGAGAACAAGCATCACCAGGAGGCCGGGAAGTTCCCGGAAGAACTCGACAATGCCCCGTTCAAAAGCGTTTATATGTACCAGTTCGGCAAGATAATTATCCTGTACGCCCTTGTATAAGCCAAAAGAAATACCTGAAAGAATCAGGACACAGAGAAAACGGCCGACCTTTACGTCGCTTCGGTAAATGTTCTTTATAAAAGAAACGCCTTTTTTTGCTGTTTCCGCCCGCGCAGTCTGCTCTGTTTTGCCGTACTCTCCGGCGTCCTGACTGCCTGACGCCCCGCCTGTTTGCTGCATACTACCCTCGGTTCCCATTAAACCATATCGGCGGGACAGGGGCAATACCGCCGGATTCTGTCCCGGCAAACTCAAACCCGCGGCGCGTAAAATTGACAGCTTAAAACTTATGTGCCAGAATTACCCTTGTATGACGGTACAAGGAGGACGAAATGAAACAGGGAATATTTTGGGGACTTCTTTTCGGTTCAATGGCTGTTCAGGGTTTTGCCCAGGAAGAGCTGATTTTTTCTTATAAGGTCGGACGCTTTGAAGTCCACATGCTGGTCGAAAACCGCGGGCCCGGACGGAGTTCAATACTCATAGGCGCGGACGCGGCGCTTTTACAGCAGTACCTCCCTGGGGGGAATTTTCAGTCTGAAGTAAACACCTTCCTCATCAGGAGCCCCGAGCGTACCATCGTGGTGGACACCGGCTTCGGCACGACCATATTTGACAGCATGAACCGTCTTGGCGTGAGCCCCGCCGATGTTGACGCCGTACTCATTACCCACATGCACGGTGACCATATAGGGGGCCTCCAGAAGGACGGCAGAGCCCTCTTTCCCAGGGCCCTGGTATACCTTGCCAGACAGGAGCGGGAATACTGGGCGAACCAGAGCGTCGCTTCGAGCCTTGCCCCGTATAGGGACCGGATCAGAACCTTTGTTCCCGGAGAACTGGGTTCTCGCCTGGAAGAACTCCTCCCCGGAATCAGCGCCATAGCAGCCTTTGGTCATACGCCGGGACATACGGCTTTTCTTGTCAGCTCCGAAAACCAAAGCCTTTTAATCTGGGGCGACCTGATGCACGTCATGGACATTCAGTTTCCCAGGCCCGACATATCGGTTACCTACGATGTTGACCCCGTTGCCGCCGCCGATATACGCAAAAAAATTCTCGCCTATGTGGCTGCAAACAATATCCCCATAGCGGGCATGCATCTTATATACCCGGCCCTGGGAACGGTAAGCGCCCAGGGTTCAGGCTACCGCTTCAACGCCGCCCGATGAATGGGCGCAAACTATACTCCGGGGAGAACCGCTATGGAAAAACTGTACCGTGACGCGAAGACTTTGGTGGAACAGTCCATCAAAGAAAATATGCCCCAGGCCGCGGTGCATAACGCCCTTAAAAACCATGCCTTTGGGGGGGCCGTCTATGCGCTGGCCATAGGCAAGGCGGCCTGGACTATGGCCCAGGCTGCCAGAGAGAGCCTTGGGGACCGTATCAAAAAGGGGATAGTGATTACCAAATACGGCCACGCCGCCGGCCCTGTTCCTGGTTTTGACGTATACGAGGCCGGTCATCCCCTGTCTGACGAAAACACCATTATGGCGACAGGCAGGGCCATTGAGCTGGCGGAAAGCCTTAAAGAAGGCGACGAGCTTTTGTTCCTCATTTCCGGAGGAGGTTCGGCGCTTTTTGAAAAACCCCTTCCCGGCCTGAGCCTGGACGATATTGTCGATGTCAACAACCAGCTTTTGGCCTCAGGCGCGGATATTGTAGAAATCAACATGATACGCAAGCGGCTTTCCAGCGTAAAGGCCGGCCGTTTTGCCCGGCTCTGCGCTCCCGCCAGGGTTTTTACCGTGGTGCTCTCCGATGTGCTGGGAGACCGGCTTGATTCCATAGCCTCGGGCCCCGCCGCGCCGGATCTTTCCACCGCCGGAGAAGCCCTGGCCGTGGCCGAAAAATACGGCCTCAACTTGAGCAAGAAAATGCGGGATTATCTTGAAGAAGAAACGCCCAAATCCCTTGACAATGTAGAAACCGTGATTACAGGCAGCGTGCGCACCCTCTGTGAAAGCGCCGCGGGTATTGCCGCCGGATTGGGCTATACGCCCCATATACTAAGCGCCGACATGAACTGCGAGGCGCGGGAGGCGGGGCGGCTTATCGCGTCCATGGCAAGGCAGATAAAATACAGGCCCAATCCGCCCTGCGCGGTGATACTGGGCGGCGAAACGGTGGTACACCTTAAAGGCAGCGGCAAGGGGGGTCGGAACCAGGAGCTGGCCCTTGCCGCGGCGGAAGGAATCGCCGGTCTCAAGGGGCTTTTGATCTTTTCGTTCGGCTCCGACGGCACCGACGGGCCAACCGACGCCGCCGGGGCCTGGGTTGACGGCGCTACGGCGGGGAAGCTTGCAGAAAAGGGCTTGCGGATTCAGGACGTACTGGATAACAACGACGCCTACCATGCCCTTGACGCCATTGACGCCCTTATAAAAACCGGCCCCACCGGGACCAATGTAAACGATATTGCCGTTATCCTCGCCTAAAGCCCGGATAAAGGTAATCGGCGGGGCCTAAGGCCCCTTGAAGAAAGCTCAATTCAATAGTAGAGTTATAAGCGATGACTCTACTAATGTGTTAAGAGGGGAGCGCTATGGCCGACACAGATACCCAAAGTCAGTTAGTTACCTTCCATCTTGCGGAAGAACTTTATGGCATAGATATTATGGACGTTAAAGAAATAGTGAGGGTACAGGCCGTACGGGCCATACCCAACGCCCCGTCCTATGTGGAAGGGATATTTAACCTCCGGGGAGAGATTATTCCCATAATCAATCTCCACAAACGGTTTCACCTTAAAAAGCCCGTAATCGCCGAGGGGGACGAACTACTCTCAGGTTTTATCATCATTGATCTGGACGGAATGAAACTCGGCGTCATTATAGACCGGGTCTCCAGGGTAGTTACCATAGAGAAAGAAGAGGTGCAGCCCCCTCCCCAGATGCTTTCAGGCATAGGCGCCGAATACATACGGGGAGTGGTCAGGCAGGAACAGGGCTATCTCATCATTCTCAATATCCGGGATCTCTTTAATCCCAGAGAATTGCAGAAAATCAGCGAATTGAGAAGATAAGGGTTTTCATGAAAATTGAAGTTTATTCTCCAACCATACGCCGGAAGGAGATGGACGCTGTCCTCACCGCGATGGTAGAAGATAATATAGGCCCCGGGGAACAGTCCCAAAAACTCGTGCAAATCGCCCGGGAATACCTTCATTTTGACTACTGCCTTCCCCTGCGGAGTCCTGCGGTGGCGCTGGCCTTTGCCCTCAAGGCCCTTGACCTGCATGACGGAGACGGGGTGCTGCTCTCGGCCCTTGCGCCCAGGTACTGCGCCTGGGTGCTGGAATCCATGCGTCTTTTTCCTATATACTGCGATACTGCGCCTTCTTCGGTCCTGCTTTCTGCCGAAACAATCGCCGCCGCCGCGGCTGGAAAATCACCCAAGGCCCTGCTCGTACACCATGTACTGGGTTTTGCGCCCGACATGGCGGCCCTTGCCGAAACGGGCGTCCCCATCATCGAAGACTGTTCCCGCAGTTACGCCCCGCCTGCGGGCGAAGAAGAAAAAACCGAAAAGGGCGGGGCGGTGTTTTCTATATTGGGACTTGAAGAAAGGGACGCGCTTACCGCTGGAGGCGGGGCCCTGCTCTACGCCCTGACCCGCCGCGATTCGGGCCCTCTGCGGAATCTTGAGTTCCCCAGGGAGTACAGCCTCCCTGACATTAACGCGGCGCTGGCCCAGATTCAGTTTAAGGAAGCGGCGCGTAATCACGCCAGACGCCGGGATATAGCCCAGGTGTATACCCAGGCGGCCCTGCGGACCAGGCACAAACATATAGTGCGGAACGACAAACCTGAATATAATAATTACGCCTTCCCCCTGATTATTGAGACCGGCATGAAGGATGTGATAAGCTATGGCAAGCGCAAGGAGGTTTCGGTGGAATACGCCTTTGAGGACACCCTCATGGGAGCGGGTCTTGTTCCCAAAGAATCCTGCCCGGAAGCCTATTCATTATCGCTCCGGACGGCCATCTTTCCCCTTTACCCCCGGCTGAGTTCAAGCCAGATAACAAAAGTTTCCAAATTCCTTTCGGCTCTGCCGTGATATGGAGTTATACGCCGCCTAATGGAGTCAGCTATGCCCAGGGTGCTTTTGATTGTTAATCTCCAAAAAGCCCATGCCCAGACCCTGGGGGAAGAAATCGCTTCCTGTCTTTCCGCCCGGGGAAACGAAACCGCAGTGTATA
>JAIRTD010000262.1 GCA_031255115.1 Spirochaetaceae bacterium
TAACGCCATTCAGGGCGATGACAAAAGTACGGCCCATAAAAATGCGGTCCATAAAAGCGCGGCGCTTCCAACGCCTGAAGCCATAACAGACTATTTTGAAGCCTGGCTTGCAGGACTGCTCTCCCTGGAAACCATGCCGCGGGACAGCACAGCTTCTGTTTCCGGCTTTTTAAGGGAGCTTGCTTCTACCTTGCAGGAAAAACCGGAAGCTCCGCTTGTCGTCCTTGGGTATGGAGTGTTCCGCCTCCTCAAGCTGATTGCCGGAAACCCGCCGGACGGAAAGGCTGGGGCGGCGCTTTCCGGCCACTGGCAGCTTGACCGCAAACTTGCCGAAGCCTTTGGCATCCTGAATATGGACGACGCAAAGGCGCGCTGGAACGCCGGCCTTGTCAGGGCGGCGCTGGCCTGGGACTGCTGCGCCGGGCAGAGCGGCGCGCCGGTAAAAAAACAGGCCGCCGCGTTCATGCTGGAAAACTACAACAACGATGATTTTAGGCGCCTCCTCGGCGTTAACCGTTTTGACGACATTACCTGGTTCAACAAGGAATGTTTCGAAGACGCCCTTTTCTACGGCTGTCTTTTTAATCTCCCCGGCGCTGATGATAAAAAGCTGCGGCGCGTCGCCGATATGGAAAAACTTTTCCGCAAGGCCGGGAAGTCGTCCGGGTATAAACTCGACGACCTGCTTACTTTTATTTCCGGGCCTGTGGTATACTCAACCGGTGAAAGTCGTCATAGACATACTTCAAAAAGAAATCGATAAACCCGGAAGCCGCTTTGTTTTTCCTTCCGAAACCGCTTCGTCGCTTTGGGCCCGGAAGGCCCTGGAGCTTACCGGAAAGTGTTCTCTTGCACTGGACCGCTTTCTCGCCTGGGACCGTTTTAAGGAAGAAGCGGTCAGGGCGGGCGACAGAGAAAAAAAGCCCGCTACCCTGGTTATACGAAAACTCTTTGTTGACGCGCTGATACGAAAAAACGCCGCGCTGGTAAAAGAAAAGGCCGGTTCCGTTCAGGAGGGCCTTCCGTTTAGAACTCTTATCGCCCCCCGGTTTGCCGAAGGCGGGCAGGTCTTTGCCGCTTCCATCGCCGCCATGCTTCCTTCGCTGAGGTTGCTCGAAGAAAAACGCGCGATTTCTTTGGAAAGCGACGATGAGGACAGGGATTTTGCCGCGCTGCGCGGGGCGTATAACGCTTTTCTTGAACGCCGGGGCCTTTTTGAACCGGCCTGGGAAAAGCCGCCCCTGAAGGACCGGAACCACGAGTATTATATTTTTTTCCCCGAAGCAATGGAGGATTTTGCCGAATACGAAAGACTTCTTTGCGCCGAACCAGAACTCATTCATCTTGTACGAAACGATGGGGGAGGGGAAGCCCCCGGCCTGATTCGCTACGGTTCCGCCCGCGCCGAAATACGCGCCCTGGCCCTTGAGCTATTGCGCCTGTACGAAGAAGAAAAAATTCCCTACGAAGAAATGGCCGTAAGCGTTCCCGGTCTCGAAACGGCAGCGCCCTATATAAGCAGGGAACTTTCGCTTTACAATATACCTTACCGGCTCAGAAAAGGCAGCCCGCTGGGGAAGCGCGGGGCAGGCAGGCTTTTTTCGCTGATTCAAAATTGCGTATCGGAAAATTTTTCTTTTGCTTCTCTTAAAGCCCTGCTCCTCAACGAGGCCATACCCTGGAAAGACCCTGCCACGAACAGGGCGCTTATAGAATTCGGCATCAAAAACAACTGCGTCTCAGGCTTTACGGAACACGGCCGGAGCGTTGATGTATGGACCGAGGCCTTTAAGGGAAACCTTTACGCCGCCACGCTGGGGGCCTATTACGCCAAACTCAAAGCCCGGCTTTTGGCCTTGTGCGGCGCAGCCTCATTCGGCGACATACGAAAGCACTATTTTGCCTTCCGGGGCGGGTGGGGCAAAAACGACCATGACGGATTTCTTTCCGGCGACGAGGAATTCTGTTCAAAAGAAGCGGATGCGGCGTTGTCGCGGTGCATTGTCGAACTTTCCGCCCTGATTGAGCTCGAAAAAGATTCTGATGAATATACTCCCGGTTCTCCGTTTAATTTTTTCTGCTCTCTGTTAAACGAAAAACAGTATGTGTTCAGGGAAGAAGACAACGGAATAAATATTTTTGATTACCGGGTTGCGGCGGCTTCTCCCTTTGCCTGCCATTTTATTATCAACGCGGTTCAGGGAGAGGCGACGGTCCTGTATCAGCCACTTAAATTCCTGCGGCCTGACAAAAGAAAGGCGTTGGGCATAACGGACACAGACGCCTCCAAAACATTTTTCGGCCTTTCCCGCGGCCTGGTGTACACAAGAATCAGCGCCGCTGACGAAAATTTTTCAGGCCCTGCCCTGTTGCACAGTTTTTTTGCCGAGCAGACCAAAGACGCGCCGCCACTGCCCGCTGATTCCTTTCTGGAAGAAAAACGCTGGTGGGCCTCAGGCGCGCCTGTTGCTGGCGTCGCTGCCTCAGGAGCGGCCGGCGCGCCTGAAACCGGGCTTCACGCAAACGCCGCTGCTCCAATTGCGGCCGCGCGTTTTCCCGGCCGGCTCTTTCCGGTTCAACTTGACGGATTTAGGCGCTGGCGTTCGCTGCTTTCCACGGCGGAACCCTTTACCGTATTCAAAAAGCCCTTTGCCGGAAAAAGCCGCAAACTTCTTGAAGACCGCGTCAGAGAGATTCAAATGGAAGGCGCCCTGTTCAAAGTGTCGGCTACTGACCTTAACAATTTCTTTTTCTGCCCGGTACATTTTCTTTTTAGAAAACTGTTTAGCCTTGAACCTTTTTCTCTCGAAGCAAAACTCCTTGATGACGCGTCACGGGGCATACTGTACCACGAAATACTCAGGCGGCTCTTTGCCCGTATCAAAAAAGAAGACGGCGTTTTTAAAAGTGAACATATCGAAAGCTACTGTTTGTGGGCCCTTGAATACGCCAGGGAAGCGGCCCAAAGCAGCCCTGAGTTCCGGGGGCCCCTTGCCGCGCCCATTCTCGCTTCCCAGTCCAGGGCAATGGCAAAAAAAGTTTCGCTGCTCCTCCAGGCAGAAGAAAAATACTTTTCGGGTTTTGCCGTGGGAGAACTTGAGGAACTTTTTGAATTTCAGGAAGACGGAATTTTATTGAAGGGAAAACTCGACCGTGTCTCAATCTCCGTTACCGGCGAACCCTATATCGTTGATTACAAAACAGGCGGAGCGCCTTCTATCGCCGAAAGTTCTTTTAGCGCCGGTGAAGGGTTAAGAGATTTTCAGATGGCCATGTACGTTAAATTATACGAAAAGCAGCGCGGCCAGAGTGTGGGCGGAGCGTGCTTTATGCGTATCCGCGATCATGACGCTACCTTTGTACTTGGCGGGCCGCCGGGAAAAAGAGGCGGTAAACGGGAAGCATATCAGGAAACGCTTGATGTTCTGGAAGAATATACAGACACCTTCCGCCGCGCCCTTAAAGAACTGTTTTTTGCCCCCCTTGCCCTGGATTTTGGAACCTGTTTGTCCTGTGATTACAGCGCGGTGTGCAGGACGGTTTTTTTCCTCAACAGCCAAAAAAATCTATCCCGGACGGAGGCAGGTCATGGCGATTAACGACATACTTGCCGCGCTTAACAGCGAACAGCGCGCCGCAGCCAGGGCAGGGCAGAACGCCGTTGTCGCGGCGGGCGCGGGCTCCGGAAAGACCAGGGTTCTTGCGGCCCGCTATGCCTGGCTGGTAATGGAGCAGGGCTATAAGCCCGAACAAATACTCGCCCTCACCTTTACCAACAAGGCGGCGAATGAAATGCACAGCCGTATCTATGCCCTGCTCTCCAAAGAAAAGGACAATCAAAACGCGCGGGAAGCGGTAGAGCATTTTTACAAGGCAAGAATATCAACGATAGATTCTTTCTGCGCTTCGGTGGCGCGCCTTGCTTCGCGGCATTACGGCATAAGCCCTGACTTTACAAGCGACAGCAGCGCCGCGCGGGATATGGCCATGAACTCGGCCCTTCCCTTTGTGCTTGACCACCGGGACAATCCCGCCCTCCAGATACTCATTGCGGACCGTAAAATAAAAACGGTCGCCGGGGAACTTTTTGCCGAAACCATGCTGCGCTACAGCCCCATTACAAGGCCCCTCGACTTTGCCGCTTTTTTTAAAAAACAAAAAGAAGAACTCCTCCTGCAATGGACAAAGGCAAACAGCGATATTTCTTTGCTTCTTGATGATATTGCCTGCGATATTGAGAACGCAAAAAAAGAAACCAGGTTTTCTTCTGAATGTGCCGAAGCCCTAAAAAAAATCCCCGAAGTTCCCGGCATAGCCGCTTTGCTTACAACCCCCGAAAGCCCTGATAATCCTCAGGCCGAAGCCCCGGAGCGGGAAAGGCTCTGCGCCTATATCAACGCGCTTTACAATTTGGGGCAGACCAATTTGCGGGGCGCGTCAGGGGGCTTTCCTGTAGCGGCGGGCCGTGTAAAGGAACTCAGGGAAAGCCTTTGCCCCTTGCTCCAGAATCTGGCCAATTATGTTCTCCAGGCCGATATTGTCGCGTCCGTCTTCCCCCTTATGGATGAATTTCAGGAACAGCACAACAGACAAAAGCGGGCCGCGGGGATACTCAGCTTTAGCGACATTGCCTGTATGGCCGTAGACGCCCTCAAGGAGTATCCTGAACTAAGAAAAATTTATAAAGATGAAATCAGGGCCGTCATGATTGACGAGTTCCAGGACAATAACCGCCTTCAACGGGATCTCATTTTTCTTCTCGCCGAAAAACCTGACCGGAATCTCCGGGGCATACCCGAAGGAGACGATCTTTGCCCGGACAAGATGTTTTTTGTCGGCGACGAAAAACAGTCCATTTATCGTTTTAGGGGCGCTGATGTATCGGTTTTCAGGGGGCTTACAAAAAAGATTCCCGCGCCGAAAGAAGAAAGCTCGTTTTTTCTGCGGTACAATTACCGCTCAAGCGCCGCCCTCATAGACGCCTTTAACCTGGTCTTTGGCGGCATAAGTCCCGGCGCGACCCTGCCTTCCGGCCCCGCTGTTTTTCTTCCCGGGGAAGCTGCTGATTTTGAATCGTATTATCTTCCTGCCGAAGCTCCTTCCGCCGCAGAGACCCGTCAGGCGGCGCTTCATTTTTATTTTCTTGATGAAGGAAGAATCGATACAGAGGATGCCGCTTCCCTTGCTCCGGCGGATCTTGAAGCGGCCTGCATTGCCAGGACCATACGGAACATGATCGACAGCGGCGGCCTTGTCAGCATACGAAACGGGGAAAGGGTAGAAAGCCGCCCCTGCCGCTGGGAAGACTTCGCGATATTGCAGCGTTCCAGGGGACATCAACACCGGCTCGAAAAACATTTTCAGGATTTCAATATACCGTTTAGCGCCGATCAGCCGGCAGGGCTTTTTAGCGACGCGCCGATAAATGATATGCGCAATTATCTCCGCCTTCTTGTGTACCCTGAAGACAGACTCTCCTATGCGGCGCTGCTGCGTTCTCCCTTTATGCGCCTGAGCGACGAAGTTCTTGCCGCCGTCCTGTTAAGCGACAGCGCCGTTCCCTTTGACGATAAAATAGAAGAAAAAATTCCCCCTGGAGAACTGGAACAGTACCGTGAATGTGGGCGGCGTTACCGGGAACTGGCAAAAAAAGCCAGGGTTCTTCCGGTAAACGAACTGGTCTCGCTGCTCTGGTACGAAGAAGGCTACCGTTATGAGACACTCTGGTCTTCTCCGGCCCAGGTTTATGGAGAGCTTTTTGACTTCTTTTACGCGCTTGCGTGTAACAGCGACAGGCAGGGAAAAACCCTGGTCGAATTCATCGATTATATTGAAGAATTGATCGACAAAGAAGAAAAACCCGACGACCTTTCTTCCGCAACCGAACAGGGTGGAGGGGTCAGAATCCTGACCGTCCACAAAAGCAAGGGGCTTGAATTCCCCGTGGTGTTTCTCTACCGCTGTGCGTTTAACGCCCGGAGGGAGAGAAACAGCGGCGCCCTGTGCTTTAGCCAAACCTGGGGAACCTGCATTAATCTCCCCCAGGCCGGCGGACTTCCTCCGGGAAGTTCCGGCAATATTTTCTTTCAGCTTCAAAAAGAAGAAGAGGCAAAAAAAGAAAGCGCCGAACTCAGGAGGCTGCTCTACGTAGCCATGACCAGGGCAGAAAGCGCCCTCTACCTTACTGCCTCGCTTCCGGCCCAAACCAAAGCCGAGAGAGAAGCGGAAGGAGACCTCGACAACGAAGCCTATGATGAAGAACTCATCAGAACAAGGCTCAAAAGCCTTGCGGTAAAACGGGCGGATAAAAAAGACAATTTTTTTGACTTGCTGCTCCCTGTGCTTGTTTCGTCTAACGCGGCGGAGAGCGGGCTTTTTACGGTAAACACGATACCCATACAAACACGGCAGGAGCTCTCTGCCGAAACCGGAAGCCCCCTTTATTCCATGGCCCCGGCGGCGGAAAGGGCCGCCCCCCTTTACGAAAGCTCGCCTGTAGCGGCGGTCCTGACGCGGTTTCACGGCCATATCCCCGCAAGCAAGCTCAGCGTTCCCGGTTCCTTTGCCAAAACGGATAACGCCAAAACCGGCCACGCCGCGCAGGACCAGGCTGAACCGGACCAGGCCAAAACCGGCAAAGCCAAAACAGGCCGGGCTGAAGCAGACCGGACAAAAACCGGCCACGTGTATCCTGAACTGGACCGCGTGCTTAAAAGCGCGAACATAGACGCCGCTAAATTCGGAACCGTAGTCCACGCCTTTCTTGAGGCCCGCTTTAACGGAACAGCGCCGTCTATTCCTCCTGCCATTGCCTCCCGGCTCAGCGAAAAAGAACTTGATGTGGTACAGGCCGCGTCGGTGCGCATGACGGACGGTTTTCTGGATTCTCATTTAGGAAGCCTTGTTCGAAAATCGCTGTTTCGGGAAGTTGAGTTTCCCTTTCTTACCAGGGTAAAAGACAGGCCGTTCATCATAGAAGGAAAAATCGACATGCTCTTTGAGTCAGAGGGAACAATACATGTGGTTGACTTTAAAACCGACCGGGAAGTTGAACCTGCTGTCCATTTCGCTCAGATTGCGGTGTACGCCCGGGCGGTATCTGATATTTACGGCAAGCCGGTGCGAAGCTGGCTCTTCTATCTCCGTCACGAAGACAGCGTGGAACTTACCGAAGACGTCAAAGGCATCAATATTGAAGCCCTGGCAGAAGCGTACATAGAGCGCCGGGACACTGCCGCAAAGGCTTAAAAAACAGTACAATATTCTCTGACAATTTGAAATTGTCAGAGAATTCCGATTATAAGTGTTTGTCAGGTATGGAATTAACTAATTCCATACCTGACAAACTCAAATCTATGGAGTATAAATCCTATGGCTTTGTATCATCCGGTAAAAATCGGCGCTCTGGAAATTCCCGGCAATCTTTTTCTCGCGCCGGTGGCGGGTTATACCGACAGGGTCTTTCGTTCAGTATGCGCGGAATGGGGCGCTGATTTTTCTTTTACCGAACTGGTTTCCGCAGAGGCGCTGGTGCGCACGGCGAATAACGGCCTTTCCAAAACAGAACGGCTTCTTGTACGGGGGGACGGCGAAACGCGCTATGCGGTTCAACTTTTTGGTTCTGACCCTGCTGTCGTGGCCAGGGCCGCCAGTCTGCTCGAAGGCTTTTCCCCTGACGCGCTTGACCTAAATTCGGGCTGCCCGGTCCCCAAAGTAATCAAAACCGGATCAGGCGCGGCTCTGATACGGGAACCCGCACGGCTTGCGGCTTTGGTCTCAGCGGCGGTCAAGATTGCGGAAACCCGTCTGGGCGGTATCCCGGTTACGGTAAAGATACGCTCAGGCTGGGACAGCGGTTCAATAAACTACCGCGAAACTGCCCGCGCCGCAGTGGAAGCCGGCGCTTCTCTGGTATCCCTCCACGCCAGAACCAGGGCCCAGGGCTACAGCGGCAAAAGCGACTGGTCCCACATCGCGGACCTTGCTTCCCGGCTTGCCGTTCCGCTTATAGGTTCAGGCGATCTCTATACACCCGAAGACGCCCTGCGCATGCTCAACGAAACCGGCTGCGCCGGCGTCATGTTTGCCAGAGGCGCACTGGGAAATCCCTTTATATTCAGCGCGACAAAATCCCTGCTTACAAACGGTTCCTATACCTGGCCGGACAACCAGCTCCGGCTCAAAACCGCCCTCAGGCAGCTCGAACTCCTTGCCGCTGACACCGGCGAAAGTTTTGCCTGCCGGGAAATGCGGAAACAGTTTTGCGCCTATACCAAGGGTATTTCCGGCGGCAGGGGCATGCGGGACCGCCTTGTCCATGCCCAAACCATAGCCGAATACCGGGAAATACTCTTCGGTTGACTCAAGCTCAAAGGCGCATTATCTTTATAATATGAATATACTCCGCCGGCCTTTCCGGTACAGCTACTTTAATGCCACGCTGATACTTATTGGTCTCAATATCCTTATCTTCCTTGGCCAGCGCTTTTTTTTCAGGGGCAATTATCTTACCCTGCTCCTTGCCATGACCCCCGCCGCCGTACTTAACGGTGGTATATGGCAGCTCTTTAGCTATATGTTTGTTCACGCCAGCCCAAGCCACATCTTCTTCAATATGTTCGGTCTCTTTATCTTTGGCGTCCAGGTCGAACAGCGCATGGGCAGCAGGGAATTCCTTCTTTTTTATCTTC
The DNA here is from genome assembly GCA_031255115.1 of Spirochaetaceae bacterium. Lineage (GTDB taxonomy): Bacteria > Spirochaetota > Spirochaetia > Treponematales > Breznakiellaceae > JAIRTD01. The sequence goes on from JAIRTD010000262.1 coordinate 8,691, forward strand.
TCACCGGAACCCTTGCCGGGGCCTTCTCCTTTGTCTTCCTCCTTTTAACCGGAAGCTACTGGACAATCCTGCTCGGCGCTTCGGGCGCGATCTTTGCCGTTGAGCTTGCCTTTGCCTGTTTCTTTCCCAACACGCTTATCTATATCTGGGGAATACTCCCCCTCAGGGCGCCGGTTATGGTCCTGGGTTATACCGGCCTTGAACTTTTCTTTTCGATTACCGGTTACAGGTCCGGTACAGCCCACTTTACCCACCTTGCCGGATTCGCTTTTGCCTGGCTGTACTTTCTTGTGCGGTATGGCCAGAACCCCTGGAAACTCCTCACCAGACGCTAAAAAGGCCCCGCGTTGGGAAGCGCCGGGAAACGGCCCGCCGGGATTGTTGTCAGAGCGTCTTTTTCACGTTGAGAAGCGCCGGGCAGACCTTTCGGCATGCCAACCGGGCAGACATTCCGGCGCGGGCCTAAAAAAGCGGCCGGGCTGTTCCGATAAGAAAGGTATGACCTCTTTCCAGCGGCGCGGCGCGGCAGGGCTTCTTGCCTTGAGCCTCTCGGTTCCCCTTTTTTCCCAGGAAGTATTCAGGGGCGAAATCCGCGTCGACATGGAACCGGTTTATGCCGCCTATGTGGACGAACAATACCCCCTGGATACAGAGTCGACCCACAGGCGGGCGCTGGAAGAAGCGGCGTTGTTTTTTTCGGCAATGCTTTACGGCTGGTCTTTTGACTACGAAATAGGCGAGCGGGCCCGGCGTATCAACGAAACCTTTGAGCTTGAAGCCCTGGGCAGTGTTGCGTGGGGCGACAGCCGGCTCAGGGTTACTGACGCGCGGCTCGAAGGGACCTTGTTCTTTATGTGGGTTGATTACCGCCTTGATGAAACCCAAGTCAGACGCATGAGAGTATGGCGTTCAGGAACCATACAAAACTCCCATGCTCTGGGTTACGGCCCTGTGGGCGGGCCGGTTGAACTGGGCGACTGGATGCAGATCAAGAAAACCGCCCTTGAGGACGCTGCCAGGGCCGCGGTACGCGCCATGCTCCAGGGCAGCGAACGGAACCGCCCCAAACACGCCAGAGGCTATATCGCCCTTGATTCCTTTCCGGTCTACCGCTTGTCCTCTGGACGCTGGCAGGTCAATGCCCGCTTCAGAATCGAAATCACCGAAATAATCCCCTTTTCCGTGTACTAGCGTTTGTCCATAACGCGGCCGAAATTCGCCTAAGGTGAACCACCGGTCGCGCGCTTTCTTGAGGCGCAGCCTTGACCTGTTCGGGTTTACACCCTAGATTTAAATAATGGAAAAATTAAAGCCTTTGAGGCTCGTTCTGGTTATATACGATGTGTTCCGGCTCGTGGTTCTGGTGTTTCTGATTGCCTTGTTTGCCGGCCCCAGGGGTGATACCTTTGCCGGGGCCTTCCCCTATATGATCTATGCGGCGCCTAACTGCCTTTTTCCCCTGATGGCCTTTTTTCTCTTTCTGGAACCGCGCAGGTATTGGGCGTTTCTCCCCCTCTATATGGCGGGAAAGGCCCTTGGGGTCATGGCCTTTATAAGCTGGCTGGGTTTTCAGGCGCCGCTGCTCAGGGTCAATATAGCCGTGGATTTCCCCGCTTCGCTGTGGTACCTCGGTCTCAGCCTCCTCCTGTTTTCTGCCGATATTGGTACTATACTTGGAGCATATATCATCGTACGGAGGTCCTGATGCGTATTATACCCATCGCCAGCGGCAAGGGCGGAGTCGGCAAGTCCCTCATTGCCGCGAATCTGGCGGTGGCCTTTGCCCAGTCAGGTCAAAAGGTCGTTCTGGCGGACCTCGACCTGGGCGCTTCCAACCTTCATCTTGTCATAGGCTATCAGTCACCCAGGACCGGAGTCGGCGCTTTTCTCAACAATACCAGAGCAGACTTTTCCCAGATTATTGTTGAAACCGATATTCCCAATCTCCGCTTTATCCCCGGCGACGGTGAACTGCCCGGCGCGGCCAATCTCAAGGCCATGCAGCGGAGCGCCCTGACACGCCGCCTCCTCCAGATAGACGCCGACATTCTCGTCCTGGACCTGGGCGCCGGAACGCACCAGTTTATACTGGATTTTTTTCTCCTCTCGGGCCAGGGCATTGTAGTCAGCGCCCCTACGGTAACCGCCACGCTCAACGCCTATGTCTTCCTCAAGAATACCGTGTTCCGGGTGATGTACACGATTTTTACCCGGGGCAGCAAAGGCTTTGAATATCTCGAAACCCTCCGCAAAGACAAGTCCGGGCTTCAGAAACTTTATATACCCCGTATGCTCAAGGACATATCCGCCCTGGACCCAAAGGGATATGCCCAGTTTAAAGAAAAGATAAGCCACCTCAGGCCCAGGCTCATCATGAACATGATAGAAGACCCCAAAGACGCTGATGTGGCCATGAAGATACGGAGATCCTGCGAAGAATACCTGGACCTAAAGATTGAACATTTGGGCGTGGTATACCGGGACAGCATGCAGGACGTGGCGCTCTCTTCGCGGCTGCCGATAATTCTCTACAAACCCCAGGCCATACTATCCCAGGCCATATACCGTATCGCCGACAAGATACTTTCAAGCGAGGACGAAAGTTTCTCCTTCAATCCCAAGGACGTGGATCTAAGCTTTCAGGAAGCAAGCCTCGAAGCGGAAGCGGACTTTAACAGCAATATGGAGTATATGGAAGAACTCCTCCATACCGGCGCCCTTACCCAGGGCGACCTCGTAGAAACCGTAAAAGCCCAGCAGTTTGAAATTTCAAAATTGAAAAAAGAAAACACCTTTCTCAAGGATAAAATCTCAAAGGCCCTGGAACAGGGGTTTAGGGTATAATGTCCCTGTCAAAATAGACAGGGACGATGAAAAGGCGTCATATCCCGCGCCTGGTAGGCCCTTTTACGCGAGGCGTTTAATAGGCGTTTGTATGCACCTGGCTTTCTTTGTAGTCAACCGAAGCGCCGGTGCGGGCGTCCGCCGCCGGATAGCCAAAGGCCACCATCAATACAGGCGTGTAAATATCCGGCATGGACAGGGCGTTTGCCGCTGACTGGACCCGCTCCTCCTGGGGCGAAATGCTCAGCACGCAGGACGCAAGGCCCAAATCCGTTGCCTGTACAATCATTGCCATAGCCGCAAGACCCGAATCCATCTCATGCAGTTCAGGGTACCTGGCCAGGGTCTCGTTTGCCGCAACAACGACAACAAGCGGCGCCGTGTCAAGGCCGCTCGAATAAGGATGACCACGCTGGATGGACTTCATAACCTCGCGGTCAGTTACAACAAAGAACTCGACGGAACGCTGTCCGCCTCCTGTTGGGGCGGTAAAGGCCGCGCGGACAATCAGATCAATGAACTTCTGATCAAGAGGCGTGGTGGAAAAGTTATTGTGCAGCGTCTCCCTGGCATAGAGCAGCTCCGCCTGCCCCGGCGTTTTTGCTTTGGCCGGAGTATTGCATCCCAATACCGTAATCAGCAACATAAGGACCAACACACCTTTCAAAATTTTTTTTGCCATTTCCTTCCTCCTGTTTATATTCTATT
>JAIRTD010000017.1 GCA_031255115.1 Spirochaetaceae bacterium
TGATTCGCAAAAGATTCCGGACAGATCCCTGAGATAGGGCGCAGCCAGGGCGCGTATAGGTATCCGGGAACTTACCTTATTGGCAACAGTACAGATCTTAAAGGTAAGATAGTACTTTAAAGAATCGGCGTCCTGCATCACATAGCCGCACTTCAACATGGTATTGAGGAAGCGCAGGGCTGTACTGGTATTGATGCGCAGCGCCCTGGAAATATCCAGAAGTCTCATTGGTCCGTGCGCCTCTGCCAAAAGCTCCATAATACTGAACAATTTTTCAGACGACTGATTCGTTTGGGTTTTCTTGGTGGTACTTGTTAAACGTTGCATATTTTACTCACCTATATTTTACTATTGCATCGAATATTTAGCAATGGTATAATGAAGCACCATGAAAATTGTCATACTCGACGGCTATACCGAAAATCCAGGCGATCTGAGCTGGGAAGGCTTTGAAAAGTTGGGAGAACTTACGGTTTACAGCCGCAGTTCGCTGACCGATCCTCAAGAGGCGATAAGCCGCATAGACAACGCCGGGGCGGTAATCACCAACAAGACCCCCATTTCGGCGGAAGTCATCAAAGCCTGTCCTTCAATTAAATACATAGGTGTCCTTGCCACTGGCTACAATGTGGTAGACAGCGCTGCGGCAAGAGCCAGGGACATTCCGGTCTGCAATATTCCCACTTATGGAACCGCCGCTGTCGGCCAGTTTGCCATGGCGCTGCTTCTGGAGATATGCCACCACATAGGCCACCATGACAAAGCCGTCCACGACGGGAGATGGGAGCATAACGATGACTGGTGTTTCTGGGACTATCCTTTGATAGAGCTGGCCGGAAAAACCATGGGCGTCAGTGGTTTTGGCCGCATAGGCCAGGTTACCGGAACCATTGCAAAGGCCATGGGCATGAAGGTCCTTGCCTTTGACCAGTACCCCAATGATTCAGGCAGGGCCATAGCCGCTTATGTTTCTTTGGACGATCTTTTTGCCGGCTCTGATGTTATTGCCGTGCATTGTCCCCTCTTTCCCGAAACCCAGGGCATCATCAACAAGAACAATATAGCAAAGATGAAAGACGGAGTTATCATATTGAACAATTCCCGCGGGCCCCTGGTGGTTGAGCAGGACCTTGCCGACGCGCTTAACTCCGGCAAGGTGTACGCGGCGGGGCTTGATGTGGTGTCAACAGAACCTATCCGGGGGGACAATCCCCTCCTTACGGCAAAGAACTGCATTATCACGCCCCATATTTCCTGGGCGCCCAGGGAAAGCCGAAGCCGCCTCATGGACATAGCGGTGGAGAATCTCGCCGCCTTTATCAGGGGCAGCCCGGTTAATGTGGTAAATTAACCTGTTCGATAACCTGGTTGCCGTAAAGACCAAAGTAAAAGTCTGACCGAACACCGCTTTACCCTGGGCCTCCCTGCATATTACACTAAAGGCATGCTGCTGATTCGGGGTGGAACGCTTATTGATCCAAAATCAAAAACCTGCGGGCCCAGGGACCTTGTCATTGACGGAGAACGTATAGTCAGCGTTTATACTCCCCGAGCGGAGAACGGCGCGCAGAATAATGATACGCCAATGGCGGGAAAGCCTTCGGCCTTTGACAAGGTCATCGACGCGGAGGGAAAAATCATTATCCCCGGCCTTGTTGATGTGCATGTTCATTTTCGTGAGCCGGGTTTAACGTATAAAGAAGACATTGCCTCTGGCAGCGCGGCGGCGGCCAGGGGCGGCTATACCACCGTGGTCTGTATGGCCAACACCAGGCCGCCTGTTGATACGCCGGAAACCCTGGCGCTTGTCCTCGAAAAAGCCGCCGCCGCGCCCATCCATGTTCATACCCTTGCCGCCCTTACCCGTTCTCTTAAAGGAAGGGAACTTTGCGATCTGGCCCTGCTCCAAAAGCTCGGCGCCGCGGGATTCAGCGACGACGGCATGCCCGTCATGGATGCAGGCATTCTCAGGGACGCCCTGTTTAAAACCAGAGAACTTGACGCGCTCATCAGCCTCCACGAAGAAGACCCGGCGCTGATTCATGATCCGGGAGTCAATTCCGGGGAAGCGGCTGCAGGCCTTGGTCTCCTCGGCGCCCCTCCGGTTTCGGAATATTCAATGATAGCCAGGGACTGTATGCTTGCTCTGGCGGCCCAGGCAAGGCTTCATATACAGCATGTAAGTTCAGCGTTTTCGGCGGAAATCATACGGACGGCAAAAAAACTCGGGGCAAGGCTCAGCGCCGAAGTAACGCCCCAGCATCTTGCCCTTAGCGAAGATGCGTTATACGCCAAGGGAACTCTGGCAAAACTCAACCCGCCGTTTAGAAGCGCGTTTGACCGCGCGGCGCTCATCAGGGCCCTGCAGGACGGAACCATAGACATTATCGCCACGGACCACGCCCCCCACAGCGCCGAAGAAAAAAACCTGCCTTTTGCAAAAGCGCCCAGCGGTGTTATCGGCCTTGAAACCGCCCTTGGTGTATGCAGAACCACTCTGGTAGACCAGGGCCATCTTGATCTTATGACCCTTATCGAAAAAATGAGCCTCGCCCCGGCAAAGCTCTACGGATTCGACGCGGGGTATATCGCCGCCGGAGGCCCAGCGGACCTGGCGCTCATAGACCGGGACCGGCGCTGGGTAGTGTCTGATTTTGCTTCAAAATCGTCCAACTCTCCTTTTACAGGCGAAACACTTTCCGGCAAAGTTCTTCTCACCCTGTGCCGGGGCAGGATCGTATACCGGGACAGCGATTCAGGATATACTATTCCCTGACAAACTTAAATCAATGGTGTATAAATCTATGGTGACAAGGATCATGGCGAAGATACTTTCCAACAAAAACATTGCGTCTGACTTTTGGCTCCTTACGGTCGGGGATATTCCAGAGCAAAAACCGTTAATGGGGCAGTTCTACATGCTCAGAGCCTGGGACGCCGAACCGCTTCTTTCCCGGCCCATAAGCGTCTTTGACGCAGATGAAGGCACTGTTTCGTTTCTCTACCAGGCCCTGGGCAGGGGCACAAAAATGCTCTCTGAATGTAAGGCCGGAGACAACCTTGCGCTGCTCGGTCCTCTGGGCACAGGGTTTTCGGGCGTTAGTGGAAGGACGGCCCTGGTAGGAGGCGGAGCGGGCATAGCGCCTCTTTATTTTGCCGCCAAAACAATACGGCCTGGCGGGAATCCCCTGGACATATTCCTCGGCTTTTCCGGCCAGCCCATGCTCGAAGAACGCTACCGGCCGCTCTGCAATACGCTAACCGTAACAAGCGGAGGCTTTATTACCGACAAAGTCAACGCGGAGAATTACGACTACATTCTCGCCTGCGGACCGGATGCCATGATGAAGACCCTCGCCGAAAAATGCCGCGGCCTTCCGCTGCGGCTCGAAGTTTCTCTTGAAAGCCGCATGGCCTGCGGTCTCGGCGCCTGCCTTGTGTGCAGCCGCGAAACCAGGAACGGCAATAAAAAGGTCTGCAAAGACGGACCGGTCTTTAACGCCAGGGAGATTTACGGCCCATGAACCTTCTCGAAACCACTGCCGCCGGCATACGCTTTAAGAATCCCCTCATTCTCGCGTCAGGAAGCTGCGGTTTCGGCAGGGAATACGCCGAACTCTTTGATCCTGGCAAACTCGGCGGCATCTGCTCAAAAGGCCTTACCCTCCGCCCCCGGACCGGCAACAGCGGCATACGCATTTGGGAAAGTTCAAGCGGCATCATGAACAGCGTTGGCCTCGAAAACCCCGGAGTAGAAACCTTTATCAGGGAAGAACTTCCCTTTATGCAAAGTTTGGGGACCGCCGTCATCGTCAATCTCAGCGGCCATACCATAGACGACTATCTTGAAGGAGCCGAACTGCTCAACCATGCGTCCTTTGACATGCTCGAACTCAATATCTCCTGCCCCAATGTCAAAGAAGGCGGCATGAGCTTCGGTATCAAAACCGAAACGGCCCGCGATCTGATACACAGGGTCCGGAAAGTAAGTTCCCATATTCTCGCGGTAAAACTATCACCTAACGCAGAAGACATCTCCGCCCTGGCCAGGGCCTGCGAAGAAGAAGGCGCTGACTGCGTCTCCCTGGTCAATACCTTTCCCGCCCTGGCAGTGGACCTCGAAAAAAGAAAGCCTGTCTTTGACAATGTTTATGCCGGCCTCTCCGGCCCGGCGATAAAACCCATAGCCCTGCGCATGGTTCATCAGGTTTCCCAGGTGGTCTCCATTCCCGTTATGGGCATGGGCGGCATTACCAGCGCGGAAGACGCCCTTGAGTTCATCATGGCGGGCGCGTCCCTTGTACAGACAGGAACGGCCAGCTTTATCAAACCCGATATTTCCCTGGATATACTTTCCGGCATGGAAAAGTGGCTTGCGTCTCACAACATACACAATATTGAAGAAATACGGGGCCTGGTGTAAACGCCCCCTGTGTTCACAGAGCTACTTCGTGAATTAGATACTTCATGCTGAACTCCGGCCTGATAAAAAAACAGGGGCAGCCCCTCCTCAGGACTGCCCCCGGATCGGCCTGCGGGAAAGCCGCAGGCGCGGTGGTTTTTAGGTAACAATCTCGAGGAAGCTGGGTATCATCTCGCCCGAGAAATAGAAGAGGCCGCGGCCAAGCTGGCTGGCTTCCCATACACGCTGGGGGCTGTCCGGATACGCCGTATAGCCGCCGCAGTAGGTTTCGATGCGGTTGCCCGACGGTTCCCAGAAATAGATCGTGAGTCCCCGGGTAATGGCATGGCGGGTTGGCCCTATGTCCAGCTTGAGGTGGTTGACCGCGATAAGGTCCGCGGCGTGGAGTATGTCTTCCCAGGTCTGGAGATAGAAGCCAATATGGTGAATCGTATTGGGCTTGGGATATTCAACAAAGGCCAGGTCGTGGGGTTTGTTGTTCCCGGTGATCCAGGTGGCAAGCCTCTTGCCGTCGGGGGTATTGCAGATTTCGGGGACGTACATGTCGAACACTTCTTTCATAAAGCGTTCGGCTTCTTCGATGCCCGGTCCGTAGAGGAGGAAGTGGTCGAGCCGTACCGCCCTCATGCCCCTGGGGGGCTTGTTCCAGATGTCGGGGTTCTTGATCTGGGGATGATCGGACGCCAGTTCCACATCACTGTAAATGTGGAATTCGTGGCCGGTGCAAAGGGTAAACTTGTACTGCTTGCCAAAGCCGGGTTGTTCGGTATTGGGGGCGACTTCGCTTACCTTGTAACCGAATTTAGTTACCTTGTCCTTGATTGCTTCGAGCTCTGCGGCGCTGATAACCTTAAAGCCTACATAATCAAGGCCGGCCTTGTCGGTCTTGCGGAGAACGACGCTGTGATGGTCAAATTCATCATAGCATTTCAGCATCACCCTGCCGTCGCTGGTGCGGCCTACTTCATCCAGTCCAAGGATGTTTTTGTAAAAGTCAAGTGTTTTGTCCAAATCCAGCACACGAAGCTGAATCAGACCCGGTCGAATGGTTCCATGAAACGCCATAATAAGCCTCCTTAAAATATCCTCGTTATGAGGTAACCGGGGCAACCACAAGGTCGCTCCGGGGTTGCACACAGCATAAAAGGACTATGCCCTTTTTTTTGTCCGCCTCGCTTACATGAGCCGCGCTCATGGGCTTAAAGGCAAACCAGTTTCCTGATTCAACGCGCATACGGCAGACACCACAGCCGCCGCCGCAGCATCCGTGATTTACCGGGCCGCTCCGCTCCCGGATCATCGCGCCGAGCACCGCCTGATCTTCGGCGCAGGGAAAGGTTCTATCCGTATCCTTTACGGCAATCGTAAAAACCCGGGCCATTATCTTCCTCCGTATCAGCGGTTTTTTAGCTGATAGGCTACGTCGACAATCATATCCTCCTGGCCGCCGACCATGCCCCGCCTTCCAAGTTCAATAAGAATATCCCGCGCCGGGATGCCGAATTTTTCCGCCGCCCTCCGGGTATGGAGGAGAAAGGACGAATAGACTCCCGCGTATCCAAGTATAAGCGAATCATTAGAAACGACCTGGGGACGCTGCATCAGGGGGCCGACCACTTCTTCGGCCAGGTCCATGAGCGCGTAAATATCCACGCCGGTATCGTAGCCAAGCCGTTTGAGTACCGCGCAGAATACTTCGATCTGGGTATTTCCCGCGCCGGCGCCCAGACCCCGGCAGGTGGCGTCGATATATTCGGCGCCTTCCTCAACGGCGGCAAGGGAATTGGCCACTGAAAGCCCCAGGTTATTGTGGGAATGAAATCCCACCGGAAGTTTTGTAGCCGCCTTGAGAGCCTGTACCCGCGCGCGCACATCGGCAGGCGCCATAAAGCCCGCGGAATCAGCCAGGTTGATATAATCGGCGCCGGCTTCTTCAAAAATCTTTGCCTGCTCGACGATTTTTTCGGGGCTTGCCATGTGGCTCATCATGAGAAAGCCAACGGTAAACATTCCGGCTTTTTTGGCATAGGCGATATGTTGAATGGCTATGTCCGCCTCGGTAACATGGGTGGCAACTCTGACCGCGTTGGCGCCTTTGTCCTGGGCTTTTTTAAGGTCCTCAATGGTACCTATACCGGGGAGAAGCAGCACGGCAAGTTTGGCTTTCTTGATCACCTTGCCCGCTTCTTCGATTAGTTCAAGCTCGGAAACTTTCGAGAAGCCGTAGTTTATCGAAGAACCTGTTATCCCGTCTCCGTGGCTGATCTCGATAATATCCACTCCCGCGCGGTCAAGGCCGCCCGCAATGTTCCTTGCCTGTTCCGCGGTAAAGCTGTGGCTGACCGCATGGCTTCCGTCCCGAAGCGTCGTATCTATAATATGTATTCTGCCGGTCCCCATTAGTTTCCTCCCAACATTTTTGCCGCGAGCTTTTCCGCCACGGCAACAGCGGCCTGGTTGATAATGTCCAGGTTTCCTGAATACGAAGGAAGAAAATCCCCCGCCCCTTCAACCTCGATGATCACGGTAACTTTGTTGCCGTCAAGCGATGGAGGAAGGCGCAGCCTGTAACCGGGAACATAACTCTGCACTTCCCGGACTATGTCATGCACTGATTCGGCAATCTTCTTTTCGTCAGGATTTTTTACCAGGGCGTAAATGGTATTGGTCATCAAAAGCGGCGGGTCCGCGGGGTTAAGAACGATAATCGCCTTGCTCCGGTCCGCGCCTCCCACATGATGCAGGGCCTTTGCGGTGGTCTCGGTAAATTCGTCTATGTTGGCTCTGGTTCCCGGTCCGGCGCTCCGGGAAGAAATACAGGAAACTATTTCTACATATTCGGCGTCCCCCGCCCTGTTAATGGCATGGGCTATGGGAACCGTCGCCTGTCCGCCGCAGGTAACCATGTTAAAGTCAACTTCGTCGGTCAGGCGGTCCAGGTTTACGCAGGGAACCACATAGGGTCCCACCGCCGCGGGAGTCATATCAATGGAAATTTTTCCCGCGGCCTTGAGTATGGGAGCGTTATGAAGATGGGCCTTGGCGCTGGTAGCGTCAAATACGATCTTGACCTCAGGGTCTTCCGCCGCCGCGTCCACGCCCTTTATCGACGTTTTAAAACCCAGGCCCGCGGCGCGTTTGATTCCTTCTGAATCAACGATACCGGTCATGAGGCGCATTTCAAGATGTTTACTCTTCATCACCTTGTACATCAGGTCGGTACCTATATTGCCCGGTCCGATGATTCCTACTTTAATCTTGTCCATAGTTTATTCCTATTCTTATCAGGTATCGCAATTACCCATACTCCAAATATTTCCCGGCGCAAAACCGTTCTTCTGTGTTTTTGGCGCTTTCTTTAGATAAATTCGGCGCTTACCGTTCCAAACGAAGAAA